>NZ_JAUBPW010000040.1:0-59386 GCF_036700965.1 Microcoleus sp. Pol8_D6
TAATTTGATTGCCGCACAGAGACAGTGTTGTTAGATTGGTGAGCGAGCCGAGGAAGCTGATGTCGGTAATTTGATTGCCGCACAGAGACAGTGTTGTTAGATTGGTGAGCGAGCCGAGGAAGCTGATGTCGGTAATTTGATTGCCGCACAGAGACAGTGTTGTTAGATTGGTGAGCGAGCCGAGGAAGCTGATGTCGGTAATTTGATTGCCGCACAGAGACAGTGTTGTTAGATTGGTGAGCGAGCCGAGGAAGCTGATGTCGGTAATTTGATTGTAGCTGAGAGACAGTGTGGTCAGATTGGTGAACGAGCCGAGGAATCCGATGTCGGTAATTCTATTGTTGTTGAGATGCAGTTCTGTCATGCTTGAAAGTATCTGCTCCGCTTCTTGTGCGTCATCAGTACCAGCCTTTTTTAAAAACACTTTAACTGTGTGCCTTGCCTCTTGTGAAAGACTGTCAATATGCCTGCACAAGTCGGCCAAGCTGATAAAACTAATTGGCTCGTTTGGTTGTTGTTCTGACATAAAACACTCCGAGATGGGTAATGGGAATACTTTTGACTGTTGACTATTACAAATCGCCCTTGCGTAGCTTCTGTTACTAAATTAAGTTTTCTATTTCAAATCTTCCAGCCTAATCCGAGGAGCGACAGCTTTCAGCAGCAAATCCGCCAACAAGTTCCCCACAGTCAACATCGTCGCACCCATCATCAAAATTGCCATTACTAAATACAAATCTTGATTAATCACTGCCTCCAAATTAAGCTTTTCCAAACCCGGCTAATTAAAGAAATATTCGGCAATAAACGCACCGCTCAACAAACAAGCTTGCCTCAAAACCCAACAGCGTAAGCAACGGATTAACAGCATTCCGCAAAGCATGAATGTAAATTACTCGATCGTCCGGCAAACCTTTCGCCCGTGCTGTTCGGATATAATCTTGACACAACACATCCAAAAATTGTCCGCGCATCAATCTTTGCAAACCAGCAAAACCAGTAAGGCCCAGGGCGACTGTTGGCAAAATTAAGTGCCAGCCGTAATCGAGAATTTGACCCCACATTCGGTAAGTCTACGTGGTCGATAGTTGTCATTCTTCCGATAGGAAACAGAGGCGAAGTATTCTGAGCAAAAAATAGCAGCAGCAACGCTGCGATCGAGCTGGGAAATCCTTGTCCCCTTTAGCTGACTACTTGTAGATATCCATCGCCACAATTATATCAGGTCTGCACGGAAAATTCCTCTGGATCAATATCCCAATTTACCCAGCGAATTGCCTCCCTAGCTGATCTCAGGTTAGGTGGAACTCTCACAGCGTGAATGAATCCCGTGCTTGGACAAGTCATTTTTAGCAAACAAATCGGTTGGGCCTCGATGTTATCTATTTGTAATAGTGCATATTCCTGCCAACTATCTTTTTGTTTTGCTGACAATTCTTGAATGATGCGAGCGTAACCAATTCCTTGAATTAACACTCGCCGAACTTCGGCATTTATTTCTGTTAAAAGCCATTGGGATTGCCATTGATTGGGGTGGAGTTGACCGTATTGTTCAGGCAATCTGACGCCGTGATAAAAGTAAATTTTCCATCCATCCGCAAACTCGATCGCAGGTTCTGCTTCAGCGTGCAAGCGGTTTTGACTGTCAAAACGCAGGTGGCGGGGGCGATCGCACACAAAGCAAATCTTTTCAAAGGGAAATATCCAACCGCAATGCTCGAAAAGCAGCTTTTGGCAGCGAAGTATTTCTTGTGCCTTTTGGGAAAGATTGATGCCTAATGAAGAGATATACCATTGAGTTAAATAGATTTCTTTAAACAAAGTCGTGGGGGTTTCAAGGAATCTCAGGTCGAACAAAAGATCAGAAAAAAAATTCTCCATCGTTCGTTCCGATCGCTCATATTCGTCAACCAATTGCCTCATTAGCGAACTCAGTGTGCTGTCTGCTTCTGGCTCGATTGTCATGCGATCGAGATCATACTTCCACACCCCCGGACTTGCAAATTCTCCCACAAGGGACATCCATTTCCTGTATAGCTTTTTCCCCCATCTATTGCTGTATTCGTCTGAACCGTTTTGTGAATGGTCGTGTTTGAGCAATTTGAAGATTTGGAGATAAACGTCGCGAGGACTGCTGCAAATAATAACGGAGGGTTCTTCTAGGCCAATAGCGGCATAGGCAACTTTGACTGCTTCTGTGGCTTTTTGAGCATCAATTGGGGTAGTCGAGAGAGTAAGACGTTTCTGTGCGAGTTCGCCTAACACGCACAGAGGGGCAATTTCATTGCCGCTGAGATCGACTTTTGTCAGATTGGTGAGCGAGCGCAAGGCACTGATATCGGTAATTTGATTGTTGTCAAGATTCAGTGTTGTCAGAGTGGTGAGCGAGCCGAGGAAGCTGATATCGGTAATTCTATTGCTGTCCAGATTCAGTGTTGTCAGATTGATGAGCGAGCCCAGGGAGCTGATGTCGGTAATGTGATTGTAGCCCAGATTCAGTGTGGTCAGATTGGTGAGCGAGCCGAGGAAGCTGATGTCGGTAATTTGATTGTGCCAGAGATCGAGTTTTGTCAGATTGGTGAGCGAGCCGAGGGAGCTGATGTCGGTAATATGATTGTAGCCCAGATTCAGTGTTGTCAGATTGGTGAGCGAGCCGAGGAAGCTGATGTCGGTAATGTGATTGTAGCCCAGATTCAGTGTTGTCAGAGTGGTGAGCGAGCCGAGGAAGCTGATGTCGGTAATTTGATTGCTGGCCAGATTCAGTGTTGTCAGATTGGTGAGCGAGCCGAGGAAGCTGATGTCGTTAATTAGATTGTAGTTGAGAGACAGTGTGGTCAGATTGGTGAGCGAGCCGAGAAAGCTGATGTCGGCAATTATATTGCTGGCCAGATTCAGTGTGGTCAGATTGGTGAGCGAGCCAAGGAAGCTGAAGTCGTTAATTCTATTGCTGGCCAGATTCAGTGTGGTCAGATTGGTGAGCGAGCCGAGGAAGCTGATGTCGGTAATTTTATTGTAGCTCAGATCCAGTGCTGTCAGATTGGTGAGCCAACTGAGCAAGGTGATGTCGGTAATTTGATTGTAGCCCAGATTCAGTGTTGTCAGATTGGTGAGCCAGCCGAGGAAGGTGATGTCGGTAATTTGATTTTTGCCGAGATAGAGTTTTGTCAGATTGGTGAGCGAGTCGAGGGAGCTGATGTCGGTAATTTGATTGTCGATGAGATCCAGTTCTGTCTTGCGTGAAAGTATCTGCTCCGCTGCTTCAGGGTTATCAGTGCCAGCCTTTTTTAACAACACTTTAACTGTGTACCTTGCCGATTCTGAAAGACTGTCAATATGCCTGCACCAGTCGGCAAAGCTGCTAAAACTCATTGGCTCGTTGGGTTGTTTTTCTGACATAAAACACTCCGAGATGGGTAATAGGGCATGGGGCAGGGGGCATGGATAATGGGAAGACTGTTGACTGTTGACTATTACAAATCGCCCTTGCCGACCTCATACTACTGAATTAAATCTACTATTTCAAATCTTCCAGCTTAATCCGAGGATCGACTGCTTTCAGCAGCAAATCCGCCAACAAATTCCCCACAATCAACATCGTCGCACCCATCATCAAACTGGCCATTACTAAGTACAAATCTTGATTGTTAACAGCCTCCAAAGTCAGCTTTCCCAAACCCGGCCAATTAAAGAAATATTCGGCAATAAACGCACCGCTCAACAAACTAGCAAACTCAAAACCCAATAGCGTAATCAACGGATTAACAGCATTCCGCAAAGCGTGAATGTAAATTACTCGATCGTCCGGCAAACCTTTCGCCCGTGCTGTTCGGATATAATCTTGACGCAGCACGTCTAACAATTGTCCGCGCATCAATCTTTGCAAACCAGCAAAACCAGTAAGGCTGAGGGCGACTGTTGGCAAAATTAAGTGCCAGCCGTAATCGAGGATTTGACCCCACCAAGGTAAGTCTGCGTGGTCAATGCTCGTCATTCCTCCGACGGGGAAAAGAGGCGAAGTATTTTGAGCAAAAAATAGCAGCAGCAACGCTGTGATAAAGCTCGGAAATCCTTGTCCGGTGTAGCTGACTACTTGCAGAACTCGATCAACTGTGCGGTTTTGATTGACGGCGGCGACAATTCCCAAAGGAATCGCGATCGCCCAAGTTACAATCAAAGATGCGATCGCCATCAATAACGTCGCCGGTACCCGTTCCCACAGCAGCGAAGCTACGGATCGCTGATACACAAAACTCGTGCCAAAATTTCCCCGCGTCACAATTTGTTGCAGCCACAGCCAATACTGCACAATAGCTGGTTTATCTAGGCCGAACTGCTGTTCGAGTTGCTTGAGTGTCTCCGGCGAAATCTTCGGATTTTGGCTCAAAGTATCCAAGTAATTGCCCGGTGCTAGCTCAATAATTGCAAAACAAAGCATTGATGCTAAAAATAGAGTTAAAAGTGCCTGCAACAGTCGCTTTACAACATAAGTAAATGTCTCGCTGCCAAACAGAGAATTCAACATTCGCCAATTTCGATTCAATTTAACAGAAGTCATAGGATTTTAGATTTTAGATTTTAGATTTTAGATTTGAAGAATTGTGAATGATATTAATTCCGGTTGCATCGGAATGATTTAACCACAGAGAACGCAGAGATCGCAGAGAAAGAGAAGAGAGAGATGAATAATTCCGATGCAAAGGTCAAGGATATTATTTGTCAGTAGTTTTTATTCAACTGTCAGCAGTCAACAGTCAACTGTCAACTGCCAACAGTTAACTAACTAATACTCCACTAGCGTAACAATTGGCACATCGGGCAATTTCTGCCTGCCACCCAAAGCCTGCAATTCAATGATAAAAGCAAAACCGACAAGCTCGCAGCCAGCTTGTTCCAACAATTTAGCCGTCGCCGCCGCTGTTCCGCCAGTGGCGATTAAATCGTCCACAATCAGCACCCGGCTGCCCGATGTCATCGCATCTTGGTGCATCTCCAGTCGATCGACACCGTACTCTAACTCGTACTCAGCAAAATGAACTGCGCCGGGCAGTTTCCCCGGTTTGCGGACAGGAATAAAACCTATTCCCATTTTATAAGCCAAAGGCGCGCCAAATATAAAGCCCCGCGATTCCATGCCTACCACATAGTCAGCAGACATTGCAGAGCATTTTTCCGCTAAGCTGTCAATGGTGTAGCTGAGCCCTTGCGGGTGGCGCAGCAAAGTTGTAATGTCTCGAAACAGAATTCCCGGCTTTGGGAAATCAGGAATGTCGCGAATCAGAGATTTGAGATCCATAAGCTTGGAGATCGGCGTTGAGGGTAACGAGGCATCAAAAATGGTACAATAATAACGTCAAAATTTAAAAATTAAAAAATAAAAATTAAAACTAAGAGCTTCTTTAATTTTTATTCTTTAATTGCTTAATCCTTTACGTACTATGTAAACAAATGTCATAATTCCCTAACAACAGGGTTGAATATCAACATTTGTCACCCTATGATCTAAAGTCAAAAATCTAATATCTAAAATCCAATGATTAAGTTGGCAGCACGAGTGGGTGAGGTTTCTCCTTCTATAACCTTGGCGATCGCCGCTAAGGCTAAAGCCATGAAGGCCGAAGGGATTGATGTCTGTAGTTTGAGTACGGGAGAACCAGACTTTGATACCCCCGAACACATTAAAGCAGCGGCAAAGCAAGCTTTAGACGCGGGGAAGACTAAGTATGGCCCTGTGTCTGGGGAACCGCTGTTAAAAGCTGCGATCGCCCGCAAACTCCGCGATGACAACAATCTCAACTATCAACCGGAAAATATTATTGTCACCAACGGCGGCAAGCATTCCCTCTACAATCTGATGATGGCTCTGATCGAGCCTGGAGAGGAAGTAATTATTCCTGCTCCCTACTGGCTAAGCTACCCTGAAATGGTGAAACTCGCTAGTGGCAAGCCAGTAATTGTACGGACTGATGCTTCTACAGGATATAAAATTACACCGGAACAACTGAGTGGAGCGATTACTCCCAAAACCAAGTTATTTGTACTGAATTCGCCTTCTAACCCGACGGGAATGGTTTATACTCCGGCGGAAATCAAAGCCTTGGCCGAGGTGATAGTCGATCGAGATATTTTAGTCGTTGCTGACGAGATTTACGAAAAAATTATATATGACGGCGCTCAACACGTCAGTATCGGTTCCCTAGGCAAAGAAATCTTCGATCGCACCCTAATCAGCAGCGGTTTTGCTAAAGCTTACTCGATGACAGGCTGGCGAATCGGTTATTTGGCCGGGCCGATCGAATTAATCAAAGCCACCAGCACCATTCAAGGTCACAGTACCTCAAATGTGTGTACTTTTGCACAGTACGGCGCGATCGCAGCTTTGGAAAGCAGTCAAGAGTCTGTCGAAACAATGCGTCTAGCTTTTGCCGAAAGGCGTCAGGTAATATTTGAATTACTCGATGCTGTCCCTGGAATTAGCTGTATTAAACCAGACGGTGCTTTCTATATGTTTGTCAACATCAGCAAGACGGGAATGAATTCTTTGGAATTTTGCGACGCTTTCTTAGAACAGCAGCAAGTAGCAGTTATTCCGGGGATTGCGTTTGGTGCAGACGACCATATTCGCTTGTCTTACGCTACCGATTTAGGCACAATTAAAAAAGCGGTAGAAAGGCTCGATAAATTTGTCCGCAGCATATAAAAATTAGTCTGTTGACTGTTGACTGTTAACTGTTGACTGTTAACGGTTAACGGTTAACGATTGACTTTTAACTGTTAACTGTTCACAACTGACAACCAACAACTGACTAATAACTAAAGCTGTTTAGTCATAATCTCTTTGAGCAAATCCAGCCCCTTCTTAACTCGCCGAGAAACTGTCACCGCACTGATACCCAAGCGTTCAGCGGTTTCCTTCTGCGTCAAATCGTAGAGAAAAACAAACTCCAATATCTCGCGAGTCCGTTGTTCCAACATAGCCAAAGCTTGCTGTACGCGAATTTGATCCTCTTGCGCCAACTGAAAACTCCGATACTTGCTATCGGGCACCAATTCTCCCAGACAAGTCGCCCCCTCATCTTCATCTTGCATCGGCGCGTCCAAACTTAGAGGCGATCTGTTGAGATGGGCCAACTTAATTTCTTGCCATTCTTGTAAAGAAACCTCAAGGACTGCTGCTACTTCAGCATCCGTAGGTTTGCGGTTTAACTGCACCTGCAACTCCTTGATTGCTACTACTGATTTGCGTTCCAGCGACTGCCAGTGCCGGGGAAATCGCACAGAAGGGCTTTTGTCCCGCAAGTAGTGTTGAATTTCGCCCCGAATGTAGGGAATGGCAAAGGAACTAAAAGCGTGCCCCTTCGCGATATCAAACCGCTCTATCGCCCTGATCAACCCAATACATCCGACTTGCAGTAAATCGTCGTAGCTTTCACCGCACTGGTTGATCCAGTGGTAAACTTCTTTTCTGACCAGTCCAATATTCAGTTTAACTAACTGATTGCGGATTTCATTCGATCCAGAAAGTTGGTACTCGCGCAACAATTGCAAATTTTCGCTTTTTAGCTCGTTCGGCAGTGTGGTAGACATGGTGGCATAAGGGTGGGTAGAGCAGAGGACTGAAGTTGCTTTAGATCTAGTTTCCAATCTAGTCTAAAAAAATTCACTTTTAGGTAGTGTAATCCTAGCACTTAATAGGTGTGATAGCGGACACACCAGTTGAGTTTTCGGTACGTGGACGGATTTAGCGGGATTCTCCGCATTTTTTCGGCATAAGGCAGACTTTTACCAGGTAGAACGCCTTCGACCGTATCCCCAATTTAACCAGGTTTTTTGAAAAAAATATTATAAGCTGAAAGCGGTTTGAATACAATACTTTAATTAATAAAAAATCCCAACTTCATAACTTGCGAATGACCACTATTCAATCATAAATTTAGTCATTAGTCAACAGTCCTAAGTTATGTTGCTCAAGACTGTTGGCTAATGAAGGGCGAGCAGGAGCTTTATGGCTAGAAACTGCTCAAGTTCGATCGATCCAGAAAGCCAATTTTATGACACAGAAGGCTCAATGCGAGCGTAAAACAAACCCCGAATTTTCACGTCCAGAGCCGGTCTAGCTCCCAAATCAGTATCAGAAGGCTGCGTGCTCTCAAAAATCCCGCCAACTTCGCCAGTGGCGCTGTTGACTTTAGCAACTTGGAGAGAAATTTTGCCGGCCTTAGTGCGAGTGTCAGCCACCTTAACATTAGCCCGCACGCGTTTGGAATTATCAGAAGCCGGAAGCGCTACAGCATTGTCATAGCCAGTCGATACCCCGCGAGCTTTAGGGTCTAAAAAGCCTGCGCTGCGGTAAGAAGGAACGTTAAACTCCCCTCGCAAATCGGTGGAAGTATTGATAGCAACTACTCCCGGTTCGGAACTGGCCACTAGCTGTTTAATGGTAAACAAGAAAGGTACTTGCTCTCCGCCCGGTAACTGAATCGTAATAGCTTGAAAATCTAAGCCGTCTTCTTCTGTGAAAGTCAGAGTGCCGTCAGTACCGACCTTGAGCGTACCTTGAACTTGGTCAATGCTCGACGTGAACCGTGTCAGCAATTTACCAGGCACAAATTCCGCTTCTTGGCGTTTGTTTGCTGGTTCTTCCTTCACAAAATAAGTTGTGGGCTGCAAACACAAACCAGTCAGTTTATAGGTGGCGCCCGCTTCGATGGGGATCGAGCCCCGAGAAGTTTCTGCCAAGCTAGGGCAGTTATTAGCCAAGCCAGTACCTCTAATCTGGTCGTAGGTGAGCAACTCGGTAGTTGCCACCGTCGTGTCAGAAGCAGAAGAACAAGCAACCAGCGCACTCATGCAAAAAGCTAAAAGTGCAACAATTAAAGCACGATATTTCATTGCCAACCTCAATATCCAACATCGGATTATATTAAGAAAAAGCCCTAGTTCGAGCAAAATATAATTGCCCGCCGGCAGGCTAGGCCAGCGCTTAGGGTAGCATTTAGATCCTGATCCCTCGCTTCACCGAGACCGGCATTGACTCAAAAAATCAAGCTAGTGCGCCGTGAAAATAAGCATGAACTTATGATTTCTCAATCATGTTCGGATCACAGCCCAATACACATGGTACGACGGGTTGTGCTCTTTTCCTGACTTGGACTGCAAATTAATATTGCTTAAGTCAACCTACTTAAGTTACTTTGCTTATGACCCCGAATGGCGATCGCGACTAGCTCGATTAGTCGATTGACCAAAAGGCTGGGGACAAAGGCCTTGTAGATTTCAAAGGAAGCAGCAGTATGGACAACGGCAAAGATTTAGAGTCAGAAAAGTTGCAGTCTCAAATGCAATCAGTGACAGAGGCGATTCGGACTTTAGCCGAAAGTTGTCAGGGAGACAGTCTGCTGCTTTTGGCCCTGCTGCGGAGGCTGGAAGCTTCGCACCGGGAAATTCGGGACGGTTTGTTTCAAGCGTCTTTTCCCGACAACCGCCAAGCACTTTACAAACTGCTCAGGAATATTGAAGCCAATGGCGGCTGGCCTTACATCCACCGCATGAAACTTCGATCGCTCTTGGGGTACAGCCAACAATTATCTCCCTTAGAAGATTCTCCAGCCGAGTCGCCAGAAGACTCGGCCGAAACTCCCCAGGACGTTAAATAGTTTTGAGTGATGAGTTTAGTGGGTTTTACATTAACTCATAACTCATCACTGAGCGGCGCGATCGCACCTAAAGCCCGTAAGGTGTAGGAACAGGTGTAGGAACAGGTATCGGGTTCGGCACCGCCGTCGGGAATATCGGCGTCTGGCCCGGCATTGGCAATAGTCCGGGAGTCGGAGGGATCGAACTAATTGATAGCAGAGGCGAATCAGGCACGCTAACAGTCGGCGGAATCGGAATCCTCGCAGCAGTCGGCGTGGGAGTCGGAGTTGGTGCTGCTGTGGGAGTCGGAGTCGGCGTCGGCGTGGGAGTCGGAGTCGGTGCTGCTGTGGGAGTCGGAGTCGGTGCTGCTGTGGGAGTCGGCGTCGGCGTGGGAGTCGGCGTCGCTGGTTCCGTGAGAGTCGGCGTCGCTTCTTCCGTGGGAGTTGGAGTCGGTGCTTCCGTGGGAGTTGGAGTCGGTGCTTCCGTGGGAGTTGGAGGCGGAGTTGGAAGTGATTCTGTAGTTGAAGTTTGAGGTTGAGCTGGATCTGTAATTGTGCTTGTAACTGTAGTTGTAGTTGTAGTGGTAATGGTGGTTGGCCTGGGAGTAGCCGTCCCAGTCACAGCGATAAAATCATTCGCTTCGATCAGCGCCGCCGGAGTGTCGATCAAAATTGCTAAAAGCTTGCCGTCGAGCGTCGTAATTACTGTATCCCTGACATTGGCACCGTTACCTTGCCGAACTTGCAGTTGAGCGAAAGATAAATTGCTCGGCAGTCCAAAGAAATCCTCTGTGTCATTGTAATCAGTAATTAAAGCCAGACTGCCAGGCCCGGCTCCCAATCCAAAAACATCGCTGCCGCTGCCGCCAGTCAGAGTATCCGAACCCTCGCCTCCGATTAAAGAATCATTACCCTCTGCTCCAAATAAATTGTCATTGCCGAAACCGCCCAAAATTGTATCGTCGCCGATACCTCCAGCCAAGGAGTCATCGCCAAAACCACCGTCGATACCATCATTACCTTTGCCACCAAACAGAAAGTCATTACCTTCATCTCCCAGTACCGAGTCGTCGGCTTCATCGCCGCGAAGGGTATCGGAACCGGTGCCGCCAAAAACTGTATCGTCAGCCTTGCCGCCGAATATCTGGTCATTACCAGCGTCTCCGAAGAGCGAATCGTTGTCGGCATTGCCGTACAAAGTGTCGTCACCGTCGCCGCCGGTCAAATAATCGTTGCCCTCAGCGCCCAACATTTGATCTCTACCACTGCCGCCGTTGAGAGAATCGTTCCCCGCATTCCCGTAGAGAAAGTCGTCATCAGCATTCCCGAACACGGAATCGTCGCCGTCATTCCCTGTGAGGGTGTCGTTGCCAGTACCGCCGGCAATCACATCAAAGCCTCCGTTGCCAAAAACTAAGTCGTCCCCTGCATCTCCCAACACGCTGTCTATCCCGTCGTTGCCTTCGAGGATGTCGTTGCCTAAACCGCCACGAATCGAGTCGTCGCCGTTCCCGCCGGAAGCAAAATCGCGGCCTTGGTTGCCAATAAGTTCGTCATTTCCTTCACCGCCAATCAGCGAATCTGATCCGTCACCTCCAAGAAGCTGGTCGTTGCCGCCGTCGCCCTCTAGGGTGTCATCTCCTCCCGCACCCAGGAGCGAATCATCGCCATCTAAGGCGCGAATTCGATCGCTCAGCGGAGTTCCTAGAATAAAGTCGTTGCTGTCTGTGCCGATCAGGTTTGCCATAGGGGATACACCGGTCCTCAATAAAATAAATTGTTTGAAATTATGTTAATCGCCTTCGTGACAAGGGATTGCTGCTTGCCTAGGTTAGCATAATTGAGATTTTGGCAATCTGGCGAAGGGGCGCTGGAAGTTTTGCTCGTGTCCGCAATTGCGATCGGGGCTGGTATAATGCCCGATCGGCAATCTAATTTAGTTATTCTGGATTTTTTCAAATACAAATTAGTCGATCGCACTCAAGGAAGTCAAACTAGACAAACAAAATGAAAAATGAATAACCTTTTTCATTAGTCAACAGTCATTAGTCATTAGTCAACAGTCAACTTTTATTCAGTAACAGGTAACACTATCTCAAATTCACTCCCTCCCCCCAAAATAGAATTGACATTAATTATTCCGCCGTGGGTTTCGACTACAATCTGGCGGGCTATCGCCAATCCTAAACCCGTGCCTTTTCCTACTGCCTTCGTGGTGAATAGATGGTCAAAAATCCGCTGTTTTACTGCTTCAGTCATACCCGCACCGTTATCGGCAATCTGAATTTTGATATGTCGATCACCCGACTGACTGGTACGAACTGTGATACAGTGTGGATTTGCTTTAATTGCCTCCAAACTGCGTCCTTGGTTTGATTCTTCTAGGGCATCGATCGCGTTAGCAAGCAGGTTCATAAAGACTTGGTTCAGTTGACCAGGAAAGCATTCGATAGGGGGGAGATTGCCGTAGTCTGTGACGACTTCGATCGCAGGATGGTGTTCGTTGGCTTTGAGCCGGTGTTTCAAAATCAAGATAGTGCTGTCAATGCCCTCATGGATATTAAACGGAACTTTGTAGTCTTTATCGGCTCTGGAGAAGGTGCGGAGGCTGGTGCTAATGCCGCGAATGCGATCGCACCCCACTTTCATCGACAACAGCATCTTGGGCAAATCTTCTAAGGCATACTCTAAATCAATATCCTCAGCATCTTCTTCAATTTCTTCGCCTGGAGCGGGCAGTTTTTCTTGATATAACTTTAAGTGACCAATCAAATCTTTAATCGTGGTCGTTGCTTCCTCAATATTGCCGCTAATAAAGCCGACAGGATTATTGATTTCGTGGGCTATTCCTGTGACTAGATTGCCCAACGTGGACATTTTTTCGCTTTGTACGATCTGTAACTGTGCTTGCTGCAAATCAAAGAGCGATCGCTCTAATTCTTGTGCATAAGTTTGAGATTGTTGGTACAATCGAGCATTTTGTATAGAGATAGCCGCTTGGGCGCACAAAAGTTGAATAACTTCAGTGCGATCTTTTGTAAATGCACCAATTGTCAAGTTATTTTCTAGATATAGCAACCCGATTAATTTACCCTGATTTAAAATGGGCGCGCACAGCACACTTTTGGGCTTTTCCTGCATCAAATACGGATCGGCAATAAAATCGTTTTGTACGGCGGCATTATCCAAAACGACAGTTTTCCAAGTCCGCTTAACATAGTTGACCACAGCAGGGGGAAACTCGTCGCTGGCTGACAGCGGTACAGATATTGAGATGACATCTTGATTGAAGGAGGCTACAGCTTCGATGGTGAGATTCCCATCCTTCATCAATAGCAGAACTGCTTTTTTTGCCCCGGCATTTTCCATCACGACAGACATCAATCCAGCCAGCAATTTTTCTAATTTAATTTCACTCGATAGAGTTTGGGAAGCTTTAAGAATAGCCGCGAAATCGAGGGTTTCGTAAATATTGTTGCTGCTCGAGAGAATTGTTTGGAATCTTTGAGGTAAAATTGACGATTTATTGATTGGGTGGAGGCGGGTTTCGCAGATTAAACAACGATTTTCTCTGGCCTGCAATATGGGAGCAAGAAGTTGGGGATACCGTTTTTCTAAGTCATCGATTTTGGCTTTCG
Source organism: Microcoleus sp. Pol8_D6 (assembly GCF_036700965.1). Classification (NCBI taxonomy): domain Bacteria; kingdom Bacillati; phylum Cyanobacteriota; class Cyanophyceae; order Oscillatoriales; family Microcoleaceae; genus Microcoleus; species Microcoleus sp. Pol8_D6. The sequence continues at coordinate 13,271 of NZ_JAUBPW010000040.1, forward strand.
CACCCCAGCGAGCATAACAGTAGTAGGCTTCTTGCATATAAGCTTGCGCCACTTTTTCTTTACCCCAGTTGAGGTAGAATTTAGCTGCTAGTTCGTTAGCGAGAGCTTCTTCTTGGATGTATTCGTTTTCTTGCGCTCCAGAAATGGCGCGATCGTACATTTCGATAGCTTCTGCCCTCTGTCTGGTAACTCGGTATCTCTCTGCTTCTACCAACTGCCACTTATGCAAATAATTCATGGGGGCGTGTTCTGCCCAATGCTGCAACGAAGTTTGATTTTGCTGAACTCGTTGCCGCTGCGTTTCTAACTGAGTCTCGGACTCAGGAGTGGCAAGGGCTATGAGTGAGTCATAGAAATATAAACCAGCTTCGGAAGCAGTTCCTACGCTTCCCGCTATATACTGTCTTGCTCGATCGATATCTGCTGCGGCCCCAGCAATCTCTCCCAGCAGGAATCTCAACGTTGCCCTGTACAGATAGAAGATGCAGAGTCGGTAAAAATCGTTAGAGGCAAAGGACTGAGAAACCAGCTTCTCCTCATAACCTTCCTGTTCAAAGGAAATCTCCAAGTTGTTTGGATTACCCAATAAAAACATCGTTGCTTCCCAAAAAACCGAACAATAATTTGCCGTCGTTAGTTGGTTGAGGTCGAGTAATTGCTGACGGTATGCCCGAATTTGGGGTTCAAGTTCTGCCAAAGGTTGACCGCACCAGTAGGCATTTATACAAAATGCCTGCCCACCATACCCGACAAACTCTAGATTGCCTGTTTCTAATCCGGCTTGATAGCCTGCCTGAATAATGGGGATGGTATCCCGCAAATGCGATTTGCGATGGTACAAACAGAGTCCGATGACAGAAAAAGTTTCAGAACGAATATTTTTGGCATCCGCAACCCTCGCAAGACGATAAGCTAATCGGCCAAACCGATCGGCTACCGTCACATCTTGTAGAAAGTGGTTGAGAAAAATGCCATAACAACTATAGCTATAAGCTGAACTACGACTGTTGCCATATTGGATAGATAAATTTACCTGTAAGGCAGTCACCAGTGCAAACAAAGACGAACCGACCAGATAACAAGCTGACACCATACTTGCCGCCACTTGCATCGTGGCCAGCTTTTCGGGGTTTACCATCGCTGGCAGATCGAATAACTCTTCAATCGGTCGATAGCCGATCGAGCAATTAATTTCCTGCACTGCTTGCTGAATATCTTCTGCTGTAGGGCGATCGGGCAATTCAACTCCTAATTCTTTGAGACTCAACAAACCGATAGCAATTGCTTCTAAAAACTTGTTCTGGGACGATAATGCCTGAATTTTGACGATGTAAACGCTCACTCGCTCAAGGGGAGTTCTGGTATGATGAATCACAGTGTCAATCCACTGATTCATCTGGTCAAAATCACCACACAGTGAAGCCACTTCGGCGGCTATGTCGTGCAAGTTCAAGGTCATCTCGTACTGTCGTTGCCAAGCGCTCTCTCCAAGCAAATTTAGCCCAATCGCAGCATACTCGCGAGCAGCTTGATAAGCAGTAGCGTTTCTGGCTTTGCGGCAAGCCGTGAGGTTGAGTTGTGCCAGATCGGATCGTTGTGTTTGGTATTCAATCAGCGCAATACCATAATTCAACTGATTAACGACGGAAAAAATTTGCTCTTCTATAGCTGCGGGTGAAATTTGCTGGATCAGCAATTGTCCAATCTGATAGTGAGCGCGCGATCGCTCTTGTTCGGGAATTAAAGAATAGGCAGCTTGCTGAACGCGATCGTGCAAAAACTTGTAATTTACCACCTCCGAATTTTCGGTCTCTTCCCGTCTTTCTCGCCCCATATAAAACTTATAAATTTCACTTTCAGGCAAGATTAACCCCTCTTGCAAAGCCTTCCACAAATCCGCCGCCGTTTCCGTTTCCAATTGCTCGGAAACAACTGCCAAAGTCCCCAAATCAAAGTGATTCCCAACACAAGCAGCCAACTTCAACACATTCTGAGTCGCGGGCGGCAATTTTTGCAACTGCAACGCCATAAACTCGACCACATCATCCGTCAGCGCTGCCTCCCGAACTCGCACAATATCGCACTGCCAATAACCAGCAAGCCGATCAAACTCAATCAGCCCATCCTGATGCAGTGCTTTGAGAAACTGGGTTGCAAAAAAGGGATTTCCCTGGGTTTTTTGTGCCACCAACTCCGCCAACGGTATTGCCCAAGATGGATCACAATTGAGCGTATCAGCAACCAAATGGTTTAGACTTGTTGAACTCAACGGTTCCAGGGTAATAGTATTCACCGTTGCCCCACCTTTGACCACTGCATCCAGTGTCAGCATCAACGGATGTGCTGCCAATACTTCATTATCTCGGTAGGCACCAATTACTAATAAATAGCCGGTTTCCGACTCGGTAACCAGCAGTTGCATTAACCGCAGCGAGGCGGAATCTGCCCACTGCAAATCATCCAAAAACATCACCAGGGGATGTTCGGGCTTTGTGAACACCTTAATAAAGTTTTGAAACAGCAAATTAAACCGATTTTGTGCCGCAGTTCCTGATAATTCCAGTGGGGGTGGTTGTTCCCCAATAATTCTTTCGAGTTCGGGAATTACTTCAATAATGACTTGACCGTTATCGCCCAGTGCTTGGAATATTTGAGTTTGCCAATTTTCCAACCTCTCGTCACTTTCGCTCAGCAATTGTCCGATTAAGTCTCGAAATGCTTGGACAAAAGCTGAGAAAGGAATATTGCGGTTGAATTGGTCGAATTTACCTTTGATGAAATAGCCGCGCTGGCGGACAATTGGTTTGTGAACTTCATTCACAATTGCAGTTTTCCCAATCCCCGAAAAACCAGCTACTAGCATCATTTCAGTTGTGCCACTACTGACGCGATCAAAGGCTTCGAGTAGGGTTTTTACTTCTGTTGCGCGACCGTAGAGTTTTTCTGGTATAATGAATCGATCGCCAACATCCCTCTGCGCGATCGCAAAACTCTTTATCCTCCCGCTTTCTTCAAGTTGCTTCAAACAAAATTCTAAATCGAATTTCAGTCCCAACGCACTCTGATAGCGGTCTTCGGCATTTTTGCCCATTAATTTGCTGACAATCTCCGAGAGTACAGGCGGGATTTCTGGATTGATTTCATGCAGTGATGGTGGTTGCTTGGCAATATGACAGTGTACTAATTCCATCACATCGTTGGATTGAAACGGCAATCGTCCCGCCAGCAATTCGTAAAAAGTCACGCCCAAAGAATAAAAGTCACTGCGGTAGTCAATGCCGCGATTCATCCTTCCCGTTTGTTCAGGAGACAAATAGCCGAGTGTCCCTTCCAGCAGGTTAGGATTCATCAAGGTTTGAGTTTCCCTTGGTAACAAAGATGCAATACTAAAGTCAATGAGTTTGACTTGTTTTGTTTGGGGATGAATTAAAATATTGGCGGGTTTAACGTCTTTGTGAATTATCCGGTGGCGGTAGAGTATATCTAATATATTGCTCAGGTCGATCGCCACTTGGAAAAACTCGATCAGAGTCGGCCCCGTTTCTCCTTGTTCCCTCCATTCCTTCAGAGAAATTCCCCCAAAGTCTTCCATTACCAACGCATAGCTGTTGTGGTAGGTTTCCAAGCTGTAGGTTTCGATGATTCCGGGCAAGTTGAGGTTTTTGGCGATCGTGTACTGATTACGAAATTGCACGAGTTCGCTGAAGCTAGGATACTTACTCCGCAAGACTTTGATGGCGACGGGCTGTTTGTCGTCAATACGGAAAGCTCGATAAACTAGGGTGCGAGTTCCTGAGTAAATGCGATCGAGAATTTGATAACCTGTCAATCTAAAATTTATACTTGGCATACTTTTATTCTTCCCGTCCTCAGCGGGCTATTTCCACATTAGCAGAAGCCAATACTCTTTCCCTGTCCAGTGATTGTTAAATTAATATGACATAGAGCGCTCAAAAATTGTGATGGGGATCACTGAAATAATACACTTTTTAAACTTACCAAATGCTATTTTTAGTAAAAATTAAATAGCCTCATCCATAGGGGAATAGTGAATAATAAACTAACGCAGCCGATGCCGATCGCAGTTACGGCTAATTCGCGATCGAGATTGAAAGCTTCTGCCAGCAATGTAGTACCAAAAGCAGGAGGCATTGCCATTTGCAGCACTAGCACAAGTCGCGGCGCGCCCGCGATGCCAAAAAACGTTAATCCCGTGCCAATTACCAAGGGAATTAACAACATTTTAATCGCCAGACAAGCCAAAACTTGTTTGAGGTTGTGCAAGGAATTCAACTTGCTCAACTGCATCCCGATCGTAATTAAAGCTAAAGTAATTACAGTCCAAGCGCCTGTTGTTAACAATTCTGCGATAGGTGGCGACAGCGGCAAGCTGCGCGAGACAAATCCTACAGCAAAAGCCCACAGTGCTGGATTCTGAAAAATTGCCCGCAGTGGGCTTAACCAACTCTGAGTGTGATCGCTTTTACCGCAGTGAGAAGCAATAGCAACTCCCAGTATATTCATTCCCACGGTAGTGCCTAGCAAGTCGTAAAACAACGCCCAGGCAAAGTGTTCCGAACCTAATAAGGACAAGGTGACGGGAATCCCTAAAAAACCCGTATTACCAACCATCGTTGCCAATAAAAAGCTGCCTTGAGTGGGCAAACTCCAAGCGGTGTTGTGTTCCGGGCTATTTTGGGCGATCGGATTAAGAGTCTTGAAACGTTCCTCGCCGACACCGAAATTTATCAAAATCCAAGCGAGTCCTCCACCTGCTAGAATTGCCACCCAAGCTATCAGCGGCGCCATCCAAATAGCGCCAGACAAATTGGCGCGGCGGATAAAAGCAACAATGCTCAATGGCGTGCCAAAAAAGAAAAGAAACTTGGCTAAATATGTAGAATAGCTTCTCGGTAGCAGGCGGCCGAGAATAAATCCGAACGCTACCCATCCGATCAGATTTAGATAAAGTTTGAGCAGCGGATTTTCTAAATAAAGCATGATTGACTAAATATTTACTAAATATTTACGCACATCCACTACTTTTGCCAAAACAGCCCACATTTACCCTACCGCCGCAGTTTTCCCTTGCAGCGCAGCGCTAAATATTAATGGTTATTCAACCTCGCAGATAATTTTCCACACAGCCCTTGACATCCACAGAAGCGCGTGTCATGATGAAGTTGATGAATAAATCAACATAGGTGACAACTATGGCACGGCAAGCAAAACAATCGTCTCAAGTCAAAAGTTCCAGCAGCCAAGCAGCCTCGAATACTCGCACCAAATTTACCCTCTACAATTTTGCCGGAAACGCAAAGGCTTTCTATCTAGTCGATCGCATTAATTTAGAAAGAAAGCCCGGCGATATCCCAGAAAAATCCGTCGCTCACAGCATCATCATCATCGACCGTTCCGGCTCAATGTATTATGACTTAGAACCGCTGAAAGAAACCCTAATCAAGCTTTTGACCTTAGACGAATACAACAATTACCAGCTAATTGTCAGCCTGATTTCCTATGCTAGCAAGGGGGACGTAATTTGTCACTTCCAGCGAATTCCCATTCAAGAAGTGCTGAAGTTTGACTCTCAATACATCAAAGAAATTCAAAAAATCCACACGGCTGGCTGTACCTGCATATCGCAGTCGATGCAACTCGCTAAATCTCTGGTTAAAGCCGGAGAAATGACAGCGATCAATTTGCACACAGACGGCTATGCAAATGACCCAAGTGCCAATTCGGAAGCTGCCAAACTAGGGGAAATTTGCGAAGAACTCAAAGACATGGATGTGTTTGCCAACACGATATCCTATGCCTCTGCTGACTTCAAACTTCTCTCCAAAATCGCCAACACATTATCGGGAAATTGCATCCGCGCTGGCGAAGTCAAAATGGTTTATGATGCTCTTTACGACAGCACAAAACTGTTAGGCAGTTCGGTGGCACCTCCGCTGGAAGAACCGTTAATTAAGGAATACGATTATCAAGTTTTTGTTTCCAAAAGCGGCCAGAAAATCAACGGTTCATCGAGCACGCTGAAAATCTGCGGGCTGAAAGTAGAGGATCGGGGATTGTTTTACAAATATCAGAAAATCGCCAAAGATGAGTATGACAAACTAGATGTTCCCGTTGCTCAAACTGATGAGTCGGTGTTTGCTTTTGCGAAAGCTAACCTGGCTGACGGCAATTTAAATACGGCTAAGTATGCGCTGGCGAGCACCTTCGATGCTACTTTGACGGAAAAACACGCGAAAGCTTTGACAAATGCCCAAATAGCGGAGTTTACGGAAGATTTGGAACAGGCTGTTTTTGCGCCTGATGTGTTGAAAAATCATGAAATTGGCGATCGGGTAAAAGTCAGCGATAAAATTTCCCTGCTGGAGTTAATCAAGATATTGGAGGAAAACAGCAACAGCATCATCATCAACTTGAAACACTTGCAAGAAAATTATCAGCGAAAAGGTTTGAAGCGAATTGAAGGAAAGCGAGACGAAAACGGCAACCTTGTCAAGCCTTGGCTGAAAACAGAATTCTTAGATGGTGGCGAATACGTGCAAATGGGTTCATTTGCCATCAATCAAAATACCGCTACCATCAATATGCTGATTACCCGAAAAGCTAAGTTGGTAAAAGTTGAGGATGAAACTTTAATCGCAGAAGTGGCGGGAATTCTAGTTACAGACCTCAATACTTTCAACAATTATACCATTGTCAGCGACGGCGAAGTTAATATTAAGTCGCTGCGAACCAAAATCAGCAGCAAACCAGTGTTTGATTTGCTCAAAAAATGCGGTGTCCTTGAAAAAGACGGTTCGCCTGTGCAAGAATTTGACTTCCGTTCAGAGTACGATATAAAGTTAGAGACTTTGCCCCTCGTGCCTTTTGACGGGCGTTACGGCAGCCTTGACGGAGTGTTTGAGGAACTCGCAGAAATCAAAATTCTCTCTAGCATCCTCTCGGCTCATTTGAAGGAGGAATCCGAGGCTTACACTGCGGAACAATTGGAAGAATTGAAACAGCATTATCTGTCAAAAAGCCTTTACATCAACTTTCCGACGACGACGGAATACACAGATTTAAAAAGTGCGATCGCCAACGGTTCAGTAGATTCGCGAGTCAGCTACAAAATCGACATCGGCAGCAAAAACATCCTCAACTTCGGCAAATTGCACTCTGCCAACAAATTTCTCGATCGCCTTTATGAGGTTTACCACAAAAACACGGGCGAAAAGCTAGCAAAACCGACATTTGACATCACGTTAGATGAGCCTGTTGTCTTCGCACACAAAACGCTGTCATCCCGAACAAAAATCACCAAAGTTGACGACTTGATGAAACTGATTTTCGATGAGTTTTTAGGGTTGGAGGATAACGGAATTGTTAGCGCTACTTTAGCCAAAGTGGGTGCAGATAGTTTGCTGCGCCTTTTGCAAGCGAAATGGCAGGGAGAAGATGTCAAGCGAGACGAATTTGTCGCTGCGTTAGCTAATGCCAACGAGCGACTGGAAGCTTATGCTGAAAAAGTGTACAGGGAAAAAGTTTCACCGCTGGTTTTCTATATCGGTTCTACCGGACTTATCCCGGATGAAATGGAGGCCAAAGCGGCGACTGCTGAGGAAATTAATTCTAAATACGGCAACTTGCAATTTTCTAAAGATGAGCAAGAGGGGATGTTTTTTGAAGTCGGCGACTGCATTATTAGCGTGTATGCTAAGAATGAGTATTTCACGGTAGGGAAGTAGGAATTAGGGTGGGCAATATTTGCCCACCTTGGTTAAATATGGCGGATTGAAATGAACCGCAAAGGCGCAGCGGTGGCGACTAGGAAATAGGTAGATGGGACAAGTGTTAGGTTGCCAAGACGAAAGGAGAGAGCGGAATCGTTCGGGTTTGTAACTTTCCTTTGGTGTTGCCTTTCCAAACCCTGGTTTGAGGTGAATAGTCGGCGGTTCCTATGCTGATAGGTTCGGATATCCGCACAGATTTACAGTTGTTGACTTTCTAAGCAAAATGCTAGTCTTGATGAGCTTACAAATTTCCTCCTTAACTTCATAAAAAAAATGAGTGAAATACAGAACGAACGAGCAAAAGAGTTCTTGCTCAAAGCTGAGGGTTTAATGGAACAAGAAAAATATGCAGAAGCAATCTCCTATGCTACGGCTGGCTTAGAAATAATGTTTGAGAGAGCTAATGATTTCTTTTTCGATCAATCTTTTTTTAGATTTGACCGTTTTAAAAAATTGAATGAGATAGATTCCATCAAGGGTATTTACGTTGAAAAGTCTTCAAATAAATCAGAAGTATCATCTAAATTAAAAGAAGGGATAAAAGCTTTAAAAGATGGTGTACAGCATTCAGTGGACAGAATACAAGGATTAGATGAAACAACTATTTGCTATTGCTTAGGTATTAGTATAGAGCAATATGTCCGCTACAGAAAAATGGCAGGATATTTCTACGCAATGGGCGTAGAATTTCATCGAAAACCAGGCACTTTCGGTACTGGAAAACTTGATTTTGATAAGAAAGATGCGGAAGTTTCATTGCACTACTGCGCCAAAACTATAAAAAACATTGAAGAGACTTTAGAACGACTCAATAAGCCTTTAAGCGAGGAATAATCAACATACTGATTTTCCTCACTTTCTCACCAAGGTAGAAACTCCAAAGCCCCAATTTGTAATACCACTTCTTAAAAGTCATCCGACATAGGCTAGGGATGATTCAATCTAATCCACTTAGAGATTCTCTTGTAGCATAATTTTTTGGAAGTGGTATTACTAGACAAATTTGACAAACTGCGGCATGGCGATCGCCATGCCACAAATATACCGATCGCACTTCAGAGGTGTTGTCACCCCTGAACTCGTCCTAACTGACCTTTAACCACCAGATAAATCGAGCCTGGTAGCCAGAAGGCGAGAGTGACGGGAAATTGAGAAAAGTTACCTCTCTGAGCGCCGTCTATAAGATTAAACACGCAAGCCGCTATACCGATCGCTCCCAAAATTCGCAAGGTTATAGGACGAGATTTGGGAAAGAAACAGATACCGACAATCACACCAAGCACTCCCCCAAGCAAAACACATCCTTCAATAAATTTAGGGCGCTGATCGGGAGGTAAGACTGCAAATTTTTCTGGTATCAACATGAAGAAGGAAATCCCTGCCAAGATGGTGAGGATACCGAGGATATTCCAAGTTGTTTTACTCATACTTTCAGTATATCCTCACTTTTAGCCAAGTGATATTTTACTACTTAAAACTGAATTTATTCAGCTTCATCGGCCACAGTCTTAGCCGTTATCTGCCCACTGGTAATATACTCAATTTGCACGTCAACTTTGTTAATCGCTTCCTCTAACCGCTTTTGGATGTATTGAGTCAGCGTCACCATAAAATCTAACTCAGCTCCCACAGATAGCGCAAGTTTTGCCAAGCTAGCAAAATCTACCTTCAAAATCGAGGAACTGGATAACTTAAAATCGGGAGTATTTCTCTTAGGTAGATTTCTCAGTTGGTCAGCAGATTGGAACAGTCGATGTGCAATATATTCTTTACAAGAATGCCACACTAACTCAATAATATTGAAGTCTAAACTATAAGGTTGCAAAAACTCCAACAGCCGATTCGGCATTTGCAACGCAATTTTGTCTCGAAGATCCCGACGATTATGATAACTCGCGTTATCTAATCCTGTTTCAGCATACGGTGCGCCACACAGAGCTGTCTCCACAATGTTTTAGCGATTTATGGCGTGATTAGGGCATCTTGAGGAGAGCGTGTTGAACTCGCAATCTCCCTAGCAGCTTCTCGCAGCCGCTCCACATCGCGCATCGGCGGTATACCAAAGAGCCGCTTGTACTCTCGGTTGAAGTGCGAGGAATCGTCATAACCGACACGGTTGGCAGCACTGGTAGCGTCAAGGTTTTGCCCCAGCATCAGACGGCGAGCTTCCTGGAGTCGCAGTTGCTTCTGGAACTGCAAGGGACTCATGGCAGTGACAGACTTGAAGTGATGGTGGAAGCTCGATACACTCATTCCCAGCTCTCGTGCGATGCTTTCAATCCGAAGCGGCTGGTTAAAGTCTTTGCGAAGCCGATCGACTGCTCTAGCAATTTGGTGGGTAGAGCCGCCCAGAACAGCAATATGACGCAGCCGACTACCCTGCTCTCCCATCAGCAGTCGGTAAATGATTTCCCGCTTAATCAGTGGTGCCAGAACATGAGCTTCAGCAGGGGAATCTAGAAGCCTGACGAGTCGCACCACAGCGTCCAAAAGATTTGCATCCAAGGGACTTACGTCAATCGCTTTGACATTGGCATCCCTTTGCGGTGAGGGATCGCCCGCCTCAACCATGACTGAACCGACAAGAGTGGGGTCGAGATCCAGGCGAAGGCTAAGGTAGGGTAGCGCCTCAGACGCTTCCAGAATTTGGCTGGCAATGGGCAGTTCGACCGTAGCCAGCAAATAATGCAAGGGGTCGTACTGATAGCGCTCGCAGCCCAGAAGCACTTCTTTGCTGCCCTGAGCGATCGCACAAAAGGCAGGGATAGAGACACCATGAACGCATTCCGAAGGTGAGGAGGAGCGATTGAAGTGCAATCCTTTCAGCGGCTCAATCGTCCCATCATGACGAATCGCCTGTGCAATCCGCTCAGTCAGTTCGTCTCTGTGGGCTTGTGCTCTATCTGCCTCGCGCTTTGCCTGCTGGTCGTTCATTAACTCCATATCGGGCTTTTCACTCGGTTTGGCAGCGTTTATTTCTAAGTTTGCAGGATTATACAACAATCTTAGACGATCGTTCTATTGCTTGGCCTTGAGGATTCTTAGAATGAAGCTAAAGCAATGAAAAACCATTTCGGCTTCTTGTAAGCATTCTGGATTTTTATTTAAGAGAAAACTCAGTTTTGATTGGGCCAGAGATTCGCCGTTGAAAGGAGTACGACTATGAACAAAGTCTGGTTGATCACAGGTGCCGGTAGCGGTATCGGAACTGGAACTGCCAAGGCAGCATTACAGGCTGGCGATCGTGTCGTCGCGACCGGAAGAAACCTTGACAAAGTGCGTAATGCCTTGCGCGATGTTGCAAGCGAGAATCTTGCGTTTGTCCAGTTGGACGTTTCCGACGAGATACAGGCGAAAACAGCCGTCGAGGAGGCGGTGAAGCGGTTCGGTCGCATCGACGTTTTGGTTAACAATGCGGGCTACAGTCTGCTTGGTAATTTTGAAGAGATGACCACAGCCGACATCGAACACCAGTTCGCTACGAACTTCTATGGTGTGGTGTACCTCATGCGCGCCGTGCTACCGGTGATGCGTCAGCAGCGGTCGGGCCACATCATCAACATCAGCTCGGTTGCTGGCGTAGTCGGCTTTAAGCACTGCGCCGCCTACGCCGCATCGAAGTTCGCGATCGAGGGTCTTTCGCTGTCGGTCGCAGCCGAGGTCGAGCGGTTCGGCATCAAGATCACGCTCGTCGAACCAGGCTTCTTCCGCACCGATCTTCTGGACGACCAGAATGTCAGATGGCCCAGCAACGCCATCGAAGACTATGCCGCCGAGGACAACGTCCAGGATACGTGGTCGGCCTACAACGGCACGCAGCAGGGCGATCCGGCCAAGTTAGGCGATGCTCTGGTCAAGATCGCCAGGATGGAGAATCCGCCGAAACTGTTTGTTGCCGGAAGCGATGCCCTCGCGGCGATCGCCCCGGCTGTCGAGGAACGGTTGCAGGCGATGCGCGCCCATGAAGAGCTATCGAAATCAACAGACGGTTCATTCTAGCGATCGCGCGAGAAGCATAATCATTCAGACCTCGACAACAAGACTGTGGACTAGATGGAACAGGTCAGCGACGATCGATATCAGTCACCAAACACAAACCAATTAGGAGCATCAACCCATGTACAACACGAAAGCTTATTCCGCAGCTAGTGCAACATCACCGCTAGCCTCCGACACGATCGCACGGCGCGATCCAACCGATCGCGACGTACAGATCGAAATCCTCTTCTGCGGCATTTGTCACTCTGACGTGCATTCAGTGCGGGACGAGTGGAGCGATTTCATGTCCACGACCTACCCAATCGTTCCCGGTCATGAAATCGTCGGACGGGTCACTCAAGTTGGTTCAGCAGTGACGAAGTTCAAGTCCGGCGATCTAGCGGGAGTCGGCTGTATGGTCGATTCGGATGGTCACTGTCCCAATTGCAAAGCTGGCTTTGAGCAGTTTTGCCAAAATGTGATCTTCACCTACAACTCCCCAGACAAGCACAAGACTGCTCCAGTCACCTATGGTGGCTATTCCGATAGCATTGTTGTTGATGAACGCTTCGTGCTGCGCGTTCCCCCAAACCTCGATTTAGCTGGAGTTGCGCCACTCCTGTGTGCAGGCATTACCACGTATTCGCCACTCCGTCACTGGGGAGTCACAGAGGGTAAGAAAGTAGGCGTGGTAGGTCTTGGAGGATTGGGACACATGGGCGTGAAGCTTGCTCATGCGATGGGAGCACACGTTGTTGTCTTTACCACCTCCCCCGGCAAGACGGAAGATGCCCTGCGTCTCGGTGCCGATGAAGTTGTTGTTTCCCGCAATGCTGACGAGATGCAAAAGCACGCTGGTAGCTTCGATTTTATCCTCGATACCGTCGCCGCCAAGCACGACATTAATGCTTATCTCAACCTGCTCCGCCTCGACGGTAACATCACCCTGGTTGGTGCGCCTGAAAAGCCTCTAGATGTCGCGGCATTTAGTCTGATTATGGGTCGCCGCAGTCTTTCTGGCTCTATGATCGGCGGCATCGCCGAAACCCAGGAGATGCTCGACTTTTGCGCTGAACATAACATCACTGCCGATGTCGAAGTCATCCCGATCCAGAAAGTCAACGAAGCCTACGAAAGAGTGCTCAAGTCCGATGTGAAGTACCGCTTTGTGATTGATATGGCATCGCTTAAATCTGAATAACTGAGTTGGGACGGTGGAGCCTCGAAGCAGTCGTCATCCAGAAGCGCAAACTTGGTAACAGCAACTATTCGCAGAGGAGGTGAGTGTGAATACCACACGCTTGGAGGCATTTAGCGACGGTGTTTTTGCGATCGCCATCACCCTGCTAGTCCTCGAAATCAAAGTGCCACCACCGAGCACAGCGCTCGGGGCAGAACTCCTCAATCTCTGGCCGTCCTACCTCGCCTACGTGGTGAGCTTCCTGGTGATTGGCGCAATCTGGATCAACCACCACGCCATGTTCAAACACATCGTCCGCGTGGACGGAATGCTGTTGCTGCTTAACGTCCTCCACCTGATGCTGATCGCATTCCTGCCGTTTCCAACCGCCGTGCTCGCAGAAGCGTTCCACCGCGGAACGGACGAGCCGATTGCCGCCGCGTTCTACGGTGGCATCTTGACCCTCCTCGGTATCTTCGTCAACGTCATGTGGCGGTACGCGGCTCACGAGTATCGGCTGATCGATACGCGCCTCACAGCGAAAAAAGTACGGCAGATCAGACGTTTATTCCTTGTCGGACCGATCGTTTATGCGATCGCCACCGTGGTCGCGCTGGTCGTGCCCTGGCTGGCGGTGCTGCTTTTCATCCTCCTCAACCTCTTCTATCTCTGGCCTCGCTGGGGTCACGGCAGCACTGCTTCCCACATCGGCGACCCCAGTATAAGCAGGGATCGCAGCGAAGGCGACTGACAACGGCGGGATCGGCTCGACGGCGAACACTATCAATTCCACATTAACGGAGAAAAACAATGCAAACGCGCAAACTTGGAAACAGCAATCTGGAAGTCTCGGCGATCGGGCTCGGCTGCATGGGAATGAGCTTTTCTTATGGTCCGCCCAAAGACAAACAGGAGATGACTGCTCTTCTGGGGGCTGCGGTCGATCGCGGAATAACATTCTTTGACACTGCCGAAGTCTACGGCCCGTACTTAAACGAAGAGTTGGTGGGTGAAGCCCTCGCTCCCTTCCGCGATCGAGTGGTGATTGCCACCAAATTTGGGTTCGATATCAGTCCGAATTCCGATCCTCGCGGCATGAAGGGTTCACCCGGATTGAATAGCCGACCGGAGCATATCAAGGAAGCCGTGGAGGGTTCGCTCAAGCGCCTCAAGGTGGAGGCAATCGACCTGCTCTATCAGCACCGGGTTGACCCAAACGTGCCGATTGAAGACGTGGCAGGAGAAGTCAAGGAACTGATTCAGGAAGGTAAAGTGAAGCACTTCGGACTTTCTGAAGCGGGAGTGCAAACGATTCGGCGCGCCCATGCCGTTGTGCCAGTCACGGCTCTTCAGAGCGAATACTCGCTGTGGTGGAGAAAGCCTGAAGCGGAAGTGATACCGACCCTTGAGGAACTTGGCATCGGACTTGTCCCGTACAGCCCGTTGGGCAAGGGCTTTCTCACGGGCAAAATTGACGAAAGCACCACCTTCGATAGCTCCGACTTCCGCAGCACCCTGCCTCGCTTCACGCCGGATGCACTCAAGGCGAATCAAGCCCTGATTGATCTGCTTGGTAGTATTGCAGAACAGAAGCAGGCGACCCCGGCTCAGATCGCGCTCGCTTGGTTGTTAGCTCAAAAGCCGTGGATTGTTCCGATTCCAGGCACTACGAAGCTGCATCGCTTGGATGAAAATATTGGAGCTATCTCCATTGAACTCACATCTGAGGATTTGCGTGACATTGATAACGCTGCCTCCAAGATCACAGTGCAAGGCGATCGATATCCCGAAAAGCTAGAGCAAATGACGGGTCGCTGAGTCTAGTTTTAGTCTTTGGGTCTGGCATAACTGCTCCTTAAACCAGACCCAACTCATTATGACTTGCTATAACTGTCTCTGCTCGAGTATGTCTCATAAACAACAAAACCAAAAATCAGAATAGCTAAGACAATGCTGATCCGCCCTGTACCAAAGCCTACTCCACCACTATCCTGAGATTTACCGATCCAATCTGCGAATGAAGCGCCCAATGGTCTAGTCAGGATATATGCCAGCCAAAAAGCCCCGACCTCATTAAGTCCTGAGCGCCAGTATGCGAACGCTGGTAAAGCAAATAACAAGGCAAACAGTAAACCTGATGTGAAGTTCCCCAAACCCCAAGTTGATGCTGTCATATCACCTGCGGCTGTGCCAAGCGCAAATGTAGCCATAACGGTTGCCCAGTAAAATAACTCGCGCCGAAGTGTGTAAATATGATTAATCGATAAAGTCTTCTCGCTCATATACCAAACTGCAAAAATAATACTAAGTACGACGGAAAATCCTACAGTCGATAGGAGATACGAAACACCTAATACAACATGGATAGCATCAGCAGCCATTGTTCCGAATATAGCGACCATAATAATAGCTAACCAATAGACCCAGGGAATATATTTCCGTACTGAAAACTGTATTAGTAAAGCAATCACTAATCCACTTCCCCCCAGAGCGACCGCAAAAATTGGGTTCATCTGATGGGCTAGGTAATCTGAAGTTGTTTCGCCCATTCCCGTAGTCAGCAACTTGATAATCCAGAAAAAAATGGTAACTTCTGGCAGCTTTTTGATCGGGCTATGCTGTGCAGATTGTTCTGTATAGTTTGTTTTGGGCTTCATATCTGCTGGGTGGATTTTAGTTGCGGCTTTACTCAATATATCAATATATAATGATGTATTAATTATAGGTTTTAATTTTCGACTGATCCAGCTTTTGAGACGTGAAAATATGATTCCCATATTGACGCGAACGTGCCGATAGAAGACTTGGCAGGAGCAGTGAAGGGACTGATTGAGGAAGGTAAGGTTAAGCACTTTGGACTCTCTGAAGCCGGAATGCAAACGATCCGTCGCGCACACGCAGTTGTGCCCGTGACGGCAATCCAGAGCGAATACTCGCGCTCGGTGAAGAAAGCCCGAAGCGGAAGTGATACAAACCCTGGAGGAACTCGGAATCGGCTTTGTCGCATACAGCCCGCTGGGTAAGGGCTTTCTCACTGGCAAAATCGACGAAAACGCGACCTTCGACAATTCCGATTTCCGCAGCACCCTGCCTCGCTTCACACCGGAGGCTCTCAAAGCGAATCAAGCCTTGATTGATTTGCTTGGTATCATCGCACAACAGAAGCAGGCGGCACCTGCTCAGATCGCGATCGCCTGGCTGCTGGCCCAGAAGCCGTGGATTGTTCCAATCCCAGCCACCACGAAGCTGCATCGCTTGGACGAAAACATCGGGGCAGTCTCCGTCGAACTCACGCCTGCGGATCTGCGTGACATCGATGATGCCGCCGCCAAAATCACAGTACAAGGGGCGAGATACCCCGAAAAGTTAGAGCTTTTGACGGGTCGCTGAGGGGCGAAGAAGAGAAAATGTCATATTTTAGTAGTTAAAACGGAATTTCTTCCTCTTCATCTTCCACAGTCTTCGCCGTCATCCGCCAACTCGTAATATACTCAATTTGCACATCAATTTTGTTAATAGCTTTCCCTAACCGCTTTTGGATGTATTGAGTCAGCGTCACCATAAAATCTAACTCAACTCCCATAGATAACGCAATTTTTGCTAATCTAGCAAAATCTACCTTCAAAATCGAGGAACTGGATAACTTAAAATGGGGAGTATTTTCCTGATTTTGCACCAACATTGCTTTTTTAATGCGCTCTTTCAGATGCTCAACTTCTGAATCCAGCAACTTCCATTCAGGCAAAATTTCTTTGTACCTTTCCCCCAATGTAGTTAAATCCTCACTCTCCGGTTCCGGCGCAATTTTCTTAGTAGATTTCCGCCGCTGCTGTACATTAGAATTCAACCGCCAACTAGCAATATCCTCAACTTCCAAAGAGGGATAGGCGATGAGTTCGCCTAACTGTTTTTGAATTTCTTTCGTCAGCGTTACCGGAAAATTTAACTCAATTCCCTCAGTTTGGGTCAGTCTTGCCAGCGTCATAAAATCAACTTTCATCGTTATCGAACTGGCAAGCTGAAAATAAGAACTATCTTGGAGATTTTGCGCCAGCATCCCCGCTTTAAATCGTTCTTTAACTTCAGCGATTTCTGAATCTAGCTGCTTCCACTTAGATTCTATTTCCTGATATTTTTCCCCCAATGCTGTCAAGTTTTCCGTTGCGGGTTCGGGGTAACATTGGGCAAGGATTTCTAGCAGGCGACGATGCACTCCAGCTAAATAAACCGCCTCCATCTTGGCATATTCTAGCTGCTTCTGGGTCAGGGGACGCTTTGCCCAATCGCCGCTTTGTTCTGTTTTATCTACATAAGCAATGCCGCAAAGTGTTTCTATTAAAGTTTTGAGTTGTCGATTAGGTAAGGGCAGAATGTAAGTCGGAATCTTTGTCACCATTTTCAATGTGCAAGTGACATTTTGAGCGTCGTCATTGCCCAGAAATCGGATGTCATAGCTGGCGTTGTGCAATACTTTTTCAATATCTGGATTGACCATGATTTGGTTGACGAAATCTTTGGTCAATTCAGGTTGATCCAAGACATCTAGCAGAAAAGTGGCATCTCCCGTCGAATCTGTGGAGTCAGCTAACACCTGAATCAGAGATAATCTGGGGTTGGATTTATAGTCTGCTATTTCTGTATCCACCCACAGGATTTTAGCTTGGGCAAATTTAGCGATAAGTGCTTTGATGTCGTTTTCTGCTGTTAAATAAGGCATTTTTACAGACTTTTGCTATTAACTTTTTGATTCTATTATGCTATAGCAATTATTGGCTCGATTGTCAACGATTCAAGCGTCGGGCATGGCATTGCCGTGTCCTGGAGACACGCAAACCTCAGAAACCCGGTTTCTTCCTATATTTCTCATTGCTGTTGGCAAAACTCGTAGAAACCGGGTTTTTAGCGTCCCGTTTAAAAAAAAGAATGCAGTCGATCGCACTATTGACAATTCCCGCGAACTTCCTCTAAAAACCAGTTGCCTACTTCTGTATTGTCCGTCTGGCGACTGCGGCGCAAACCTTCCTCTAATAAAGCAACTTTTAGCCCCGGCAAAACTTGAGATTCCGTCAGCCGTTCGCTTCCCCGGTTAGCAATTATTTTGAAAGCAATAACTTGCGCTTTTTGTACGTCTACTACCCAATACTCACACACTCCTAATTCTTCATAAATCATTCTTTTTGTCCCCAAATCGTCAACGAGAGAACTGTCGGAAATTTCAATTGCTAAATCTGGGGAAAATGTACTATCTAAATTCACTACCGAACTGCCGCGAGGTGCCGTTTGCACCCGGTCTCCGATGTAGTAAGAAGCATCGGGTTGAGCGCCTCTGACACCTGTTTTGGCGTAGCTACAGTTGACCAGCAGTCTCATTTTTATACCTTTAGCAATGCCAAATAAATTGATTAAGATGACGATAATTCCGTTGTCATCAGCATGATCAGCCCCGACTGCTGCCATTTCAATCCTCAACTGTCCGTTGTAGTAGTAGCATTTTGCTCGATCGTACTCCGGCTGTTTAATAATTTCTATATATTCATCCCAAGTCGCTGTAACCCAGGTATCAGTTAGTAGTTTGGTTTGGAGTTGACTCATCATTACCTCATCGGAAAAAATCTTTGACTTTTGAGGGAAAACTTCTGAGTAGGGGCGAGCGCATTTTTACCATTCAGCCGTAAGGTACGCAGCGCGCACCTTACAAACTATTAACCTATGACTATTCTGCCACTTCCTCAGATTCCGATTCTTCGGCCGATTCTTCACCAGCAGGTGGCACTAAAGCCACAGCTACGATGGAATCATCCTCGTCCAACCGCTGCACCCGCACACCCGTTGCTGTGCGCGATTGGGTGGAAATTGCACTCACAGCCTGACGGATAATAATACCTCGGTTGGTAATGATCATCAATTCGTCATCTTCGTTGACAATTCGCAGCGCAGCTACCTGATCCTTACCCTTTTTCGACTTGAATTTAGTAGCCGTCAATCCCTTGCCCGCCCGTCTTTGTAGGCGGAATTGAGAAACTGGAACCCGCTTGCCATAGCCGTTAGTGGTGATTACCAACACCGAAGGAACTTCGCTGCTAGCTGTCGAAATTTCTTCGACCTCTTCGCCTTCACTTTCCTCGGCTTGCACTTCTAATTCTTCATCTTCCAATTCGGCATCTTCCGTTTCCAATTCAGCAATTTCTGCCCCTTCAAATTCCGAGTCGCTCGTTTCTAATTGAGAAATATTAGCTCCTTCAAATTCAGAGTCTTCAGTTTCCAATTCAGCAATTTCGGCAACTATTGAACTGGGCAAAATGTCCATGCTGATCAACTCATCGCCCGATCGCAATTTCATCGATTTTACACCCCGCGTCGCGCGGCCGACTGGGCGCAACTGTTCGTGATTAGTGCGGAAATGAATTGCCATCCCTTGGCGCGTACCGATGATGATGCTGTCGCCAACTTTTGCTCTCCGCACCCAGCGCAGTTGGTCGCCTTCTTCTAGAGAAATGGCGATTAATCCATTAGTGCGGATGTTGCCAAAAGCGGAAAGTGCGGTTTTCTTGATGTAGCCACCGCGAGTCAGCATGACCAAGTATTCTTCGCTGGTGAATTCTGTGACTGACACCATAGAAGTGATTTTTTCTTCTATAGGAATCGGCAGCAGTTGCACCACGGGAGTGCCGCGGGCTGTCCGGGAACAGACGGGGATTTGATAAGCTTTGACAGAGTAAACTACGCCCCTGTCGCTGAAGAACAAAACGCTATCGTGATCGCAGCAGGAAAGGAAATGTTCTACTCCATCGTCTTCTTTCATTTTCGCGCCTGCTTTGCCGCGAGTAGCGCGACTTTGGGCCTCAAAAGTGCTGACAGGCATCCGCTTGATGTAGCCTTGTTCTGTGATCAGAATAATTGCTTGTTCGTTGGCAATTAAATCTCTTTCATCGATTTCGCCTTCGGCGTGTTCGATAACGCTGCGCCTCGGAGTGGCGATTTTGGTTTGGATTTCAACTGCTTCAAATTCGGCGATTTCTAAGATGCGTTCCCGACGCGCTAAGATATCTTCCAAATCGGCTATTTTTGCTCGCAATTCTTCGTGTTCTTGCTGAATTTTTTGCGCTTCTAATGCTGTCAAACGCCGTAACTGCATTTGCAGAATTGCGTCTGATTGCTGTTCAGAAAGACCGTAATTATCCATCAATTCTTGTTTCGCTGCGGCGGAGTCTGCAGCGGCGCGAAT
Organism: Microcoleus sp. Pol8_D6; assembly: GCF_036700965.1. Taxonomy (NCBI): domain Bacteria; kingdom Bacillati; phylum Cyanobacteriota; class Cyanophyceae; order Oscillatoriales; family Microcoleaceae; genus Microcoleus; species Microcoleus sp. Pol8_D6. The sequence continues at coordinate 33,444 of NZ_JAUBPW010000040.1, forward strand.
TAGGTGAATAATTGCATCTAAGTTGTCTAGGGCAATTAATAAGCCTTGCAGAAGGTGGTCGCGTTCTTCTGCTTTGCGGAGCTCATATTGAGTCCGGCGAGTAATTGTCTCAATGCGAAAATCTAGGAAGACATTGAGGAATTGGGAGAGCGTAAGTAGTTGGGGTTCCCCATTTACTAGCGCTAACATATTGGCTCCAAAGTTGGCTTGGAGGGGTGTTTGTTTGTAGAGGTTATTGAGGACGACGCGGGGATAGGCGTCGCGCTTGAGCTCGATGACGATCCGCATTCCGTCTCTATCGCTTTCGTCGCGAATGTCGGAAATTCCATCTAATCTTTTGTCGTTGACAAGTTCGGCAATTTTCTCAATTAGCGCTGCCTTGTTTGTTTGGTAAGGCAATTCGGTGATAATAATTGCTTCTTTGTCGGGGCGGCCAGGATGTTCGATGGTTTCAATGCCGGCGACTCCTCGCATTGTAATCGAACCGCGCCCGGTGGTGTAAGCATCGCGAATGCCGCTTCTACCCAGAATTTGCCCTCCGGTGGGAAAGTCCGGGCCGGGGATGTACTGCATCAATTCCAGGTCAGTAATTGCTGGATTGTGAATTAGTGCTACTAAACCGTCAATTATTTCGCCTAAATTGTGTGGCGGAATGTTGGTTGCCATCCCTACAGCAATCCCGGAGGAACCGTTGAGCAAAATTTGGGGGATGCGTGCCGGGAGTACGAGGGGTTCTTGCTGGGAACCGTCGAAGTTGTCGCCGAAATCTACTGTTTCCGAGTCGATGTCGCGCAGCATGGAGTCGCTAGTCAAGGCTGTGAGGCGACATTCGGTGTACCGCATGGCAGCGGGCGGGTCGTTGTCAACGGAGCCGAAGTTGCCGTGGCCGTTGATCAGGCGTTCCCGCATGGAAAAATCCTGAGCCATCCGCACCAGGGCGTCATAAACCGCTGTATCTCCGTGCGGGTGATACTTGCCCAGCACCTCCCCCACGACGCGGGCGCATTTGCGGAAAGGTCGATCGGGAGTCAAGCCCAATTCGTTCATGGCGTAGAGAATGCGTCGGTGAACGGGCTTGAGACCGTCCCTGGCATCTGGTAGCGCCCGACCGACAATTACGCTCATGGCGTATTCCAAGTACGATCGGGACATCTCATTACCCAGATCCGTCGGGATTATCCGCGACTCAGAGATACTCATAGGTTGAAAAACTCCGTTAAAAATTTAAATTTGACCGCTATAAATCTCAAAAATGCGATAAAATCGGTTTGGATTCAGTAGAGCTGCCAAATATTGCAAATTACTCCTGAAATTATATCACAATTTGCCTTTGAATTTATGGGAAAGTTGCCAGAAAAATTAATGGGCGAAACAAGGGAAATTCATAAGTTGGCAGTTGGTGATTTAGTCATCAATTGGCAAAAGCTAGAAATGGTTTTTTAGGGGGAAGGCTTTCATGCTTTGGTGAGTTTTTTTGAGGGTTATCTAAAAAAATAAAAGGGTTTCCCGATCGCAATTTTAATTTCACAAAACCGAAGGCCTTCTTAAAGCAAACTAAAAATCTAAAATCTAAAATCTAAAATCTAAAATCAGCCGATGCTACCCGTCATCTACTCCGAAGATTTTTTGCTGCACAAGACTGGAATGCTTCACCCAGAGCGACCAGAACGTTTAACGGCGATCGTCAACGCTCTGAAAGCTGCTCCTTGGGCGGCTCAAATTGAGTGGCAACTGCCCACCCCAGTGGCGCAGCGCGAACAACAACTGTTCTCGGCTATCAAAAAAGTTCACTCGCAAAGATACATCAAAGAAGTCGAACATTTGGCTCATCGGGGAGGCGGCTACCTCGACGGTGATACGCCGATTTCTGCTGAAAGTTACGATGTAGCGCTGCTAGCGGCGAGTGCTTGGCTCGATGGGGTCGATCGAGTGGTGGCTGCGGGGGAACCGGCTTTTGTGCTGGCTAGGCCACCGGGACACCACGCCGAAAACGCCCGCGCGATGGGTTTTTGCTTGTTTTCCAATGCTGCGATCGCTGCTCACTACGCTTTGGAACAGCCGGGAATCAACCGCGTCGCTGTCCTCGACTGGGACGTGCACCACGGCAACGGCACTCAATCTTTGGTGGAAAGCTGCCGCCAAATTGCCTACTGTTCCCTGCATCAATCTCCGTGCTATCCGGGAACTGGAGATGCTGAGGAGCGCGGTGCCTACGACAACGTGCTGAACATTCCCCTGTATCCCGGCAGCGGCATAGCTGAATACCTGAGCGCCTTTGAATCTCTTGTCGTACCTTTTTTGTCAAAATTTGAACCGGATTTGTTGATTGTCAGCGCTGGTTATGACGCTACTGCGTCTGATCCGCTGGCGAGCATGACTCTGATGCCGTCAGATTTCGGTACTTTCACCGGATACTGCCTGCAACTCACCCGCCGCATAGCTTTTGGTTTGGAGGGGGGTTACGCGCTGAAAGAGTTGGGCGAGTCGGTTGTGGCGACTATTGACCGATGCCTCAATTAGCTGGAAAATTGGCATAGGGAAAAATAAGGTTGAGAAGCGGTGAGGACGGGATGGAGAGTTGTTGAGGGCGATCGGCGAAGCTTAGATTTGGCGACCGGGCGATCGGGCTTCTTCCCTCGATCAACTGTCAACTGTCAACTGTCAACTGTCTCCTGACTTTAGTGACAAGCATCACCAATTTAAGAGATCCCAGTCACTTGTCATCAAAGTCTTGGTCACAGATTTTTAACCAAAAAATCACACCGTGTCAATGTGTTCGATCGCCTTTGAAGTAGATCTCAGAGTGCATAATACAAATACAACAAGCCTGTTAAAATTTTATCTGTCTCAATCAACTAGGAGGTTTATCATGTCAGTATCCCAAATGACACTCGAAGAGTTATTTGGTCAGGTCATGTTCTCCAGCGTCGTGACTCGCCACGACCGGAGACAGCTCAGATCTGCACTCTTAGAAAGAACACTGAATGAAGATGAGTATGCCATCATCAACCGACTCCTGTACAACGTGCGCCGCGGTTGGGTAAAAATTGTCGATTAAAGACGTGGCAGGCACTCCCTTTAGGGGAGTTAATACCATTTTCGATTAAAGAATTGGTAATTACTCATAACTATCGGGGTTGAGATCACGGTCCTACAGTTACATTTTTTTGGGAACTCGTTACAAGTAGAACTTGCCAAGTAGGGAAGTTTTTTGTGTTTAATAGTTGGCTCGAAAGTGTGATGTGTTTGACCAGTGTGTTAATGATCAAAATCTCGCTACACATCTGCCTATAGGTAGAGATAATTAAAAAATAACAGGTTTCGGGTGCATCTCTACTTGTTGAAAACTTGTGAGTTTTGAGTTGTTAACTGAAAAGTTATAATTAACTCAAGACTCATAATTTTTTGGATTTGAGAGGGGAGATTGGAGAGTGGGAAAACTGATGAAGATCAGGGTTGAAAACCGCTATAAAGTTAATATTTATTAAACTGATATTAAGAATCAAAATTATAAGCAGTTTCCGGTTGAGGAGGAGTGTGCGATCGTTACCAGCACAGCCAGTCGCATTGGTCGATCGACCATTCCGGCAATTTGAGCCCGGAAGTGTCAAAATATTAACAACCAGTTCATCCCCAAAATATATGGCTCCCGCCGTTTTAATTGAAAATCTTCAGAAACGCTACGGCACTGTAGAAGCCGTTAAAGATGTTTCCTTCAAGGTAGAACCGGGGGAAATATTTGGTTTGCTAGGCCCCAACGGTGCAGGCAAAACCACAACCCTGCGGGTACTTTGTACTTTGAGTGCGCCCGATAGCGGACGCATTGAAGTGTCTGGCATTTCTGCTGTCAGCCAGCCGAGAATTGCCAGACAAAGACTAGGCTATGTCGCCCAAGAAGTTGCTCTCGATAAGGTGCTGACGGGGCGGGAACTCCTGCAACTGCAAGCAGCGCTTTACCATTTGCCGCGCAATACGATTAAAGGGCGGATTGACGAAATGGTGAAACTCCTCGGTTTGGAGGATTGGGAAAATAAAAAGACGGGTACTTATTCCGGCGGTATCCGCAAACGCCTTGACTTAGCTGCTGGGTTGCTTCACCAGCCGGATGTTTTGGTGTTAGACGAACCGACTGTCGGGCTCGATATTGAAAGCCGGGTGGTAGTGTGGGATTTCCTGCGGCGCTTGCGGGAGGAAGGTACGACGGTTTTGATTACGAGTCACTATCTCGAAGAAGTTGACGCTTTGGCTGATCGCGTGGCGATTATTGACAAGGGTACGGTGATTGCTGAGGGTACGCCGGAGGAGTTGAAAAATCGGGTTGGGGGCGATCGGGTGACTCTGCGGATTCGGGAGTTTTCGCCGATCGAAGAAGCCGAAAAAGCTAAAAATCTGATGCAATCGCTGCCTTTTGTGCAGGAAGTAATTGTCAACGCGGCTCAAGGAAATTCTCTCAATTTAGTAGTAACACCGCAAAGCGATGCGCTGGTGACTATTCAGCAAGCTTTGAAAAATGCGGGACTTCCTACTTTTGGGATTGCTCAATCTCGGCCGAGTTTGGATGATGTGTATTTGGCTGCGACTGGTAAGACGCTGTTGGATGCGGAGTTGGCTGCTGCTAGCAACCGCGATTTGAAGGCGGAGCAAAAACAGGCGATGCGATCGTAGTTTAAGGGAAGGGAAAAGTTCGTCAGAAACAGGCAAGATGCCTGTTCCACAAAGAGTGAATTTTCTTGTGGAACAGGCATCTTGCCTGTTCATAAACGAGATAAATCGATATTTAAGCTGAATTTGAGATCATACATCTAACACTTGCTCGGCTGTCAATGCTAATTCTGGGAAAGTTCGAGATATAATGCGATCGCTCCCTCGGTAAGCAGTCATTTGATAAACGCCATTTTCATCAAGCAGGTAAACAAAAACAGTCGGTTCTTTCGGGTTGCCCAAATAGTTTCTGCTACCCAAAGCTAAATAATCGACAATCCAATATTCAGGAATTCCCAGCCGCTGATATTCGTCCAGCTTGTCGATATAATCATCTTCCCAATTTGTTGATACTATCTCTACTGCTAATTGCAGCGGTTCAGTTAGTGCTGAGTAAGCGAAAGGAGCTGAGTCCCAGACCGTTTTATCTACTACACTCAGATCAGGATTGCGGCCTTGTTCTTTACCATTTGGAGTTAACGTCCTCACCACAATTCTGCCAGATACCCAGTAGTTGAGCTTGAGTCTTTTTACCTCGTCTTTGAAAGCGTCTGAAAGAAATTCAGCGAGGGTTTCGTGCAGTCTGATTGGTAATATTCTCACAATTTCTCCATTCACAAGTTCATAGCGACCTTCTTCCTCGGGAAGTTGCTTGACAAATTGCTCGAAACTGAGCATCTGCTTAGGTTGCATAGGAGTTGCGGTCATGGTTTTATCTCATTTAGCTAGATATTTAAGACTATTCTGCAACCATTTTAACATACTGTTTTAACACAGGTGGAATCGTGAAAACTATTTCAGATTCACAGCTCAATTTTTCGAGCATTCCCCGTCTTGCTAAAGATTGAATTGCTTGACCTAATTCGCGCTGGGAACCTTGACATTTTGCCATGAATTGGGGAAACGAAACAGGTTCGATTTCATTACTAAGTTGCGAAATCGCCTGTTTTTCTATTTCAGACAACCGCTGATAGTGCTGTTGCAATATTGGTGTCAATTCATCACCTAAAAATACTGGTTGATAACTCAAATATTGAGATACTCTACCGCTAAATAAGTTGTTAATGCTTTGAGCGACTAATTTTAACCACAGGGGATTACCTTGATAAAGGTTAATCAATTCTGGCCAGGTTTCTTCATCCAATAAACCTTTTTCTCTAAGCAGTTCGGTTGCCGCTTCACCTAAACCAGTTAACTGTAATAAACATACTGCTGAATTATCGTCGGTGAATGTGATGATGTCTGAGGGAGGTTCCCAACTATTGAGGATTAAGCAGCTATTGTGGGGAATTTCGCCGATGAATTTAAATAGGGTTCCGTAATTTTCATATCCGGGTTTATAATTTCCTGCTAGTTGCCCGCTGCTGAGTATTTGCTGCACGTCATCGAGGATGATGAGACAGCGATTGTCGCGCAATGTTTCTATTAAGATTGATAATTGAGCATCGCTGTTGGTGGGAAGGTTAATTTCTGGTTGATTTGATAGAAATTGAATCAGGTTTTTGAGAGTTGTTTCCAGGGGTGGGGAGGTGCGGAGACTGCGCCAGATAATGCGATCGAATTGAGTTTGAATTTGGGGGATGAGGTGACGGGCGATCGCACTTTTGCCGGTGCCTGTCATGCCTGTGATGGTGAGGAGGCGGCAGTTTTGACGGGCGATCGAGTTTTCGAGGGCGGTGAGGGGTGAGTTGGGGTAGTTGTAGAAGGTTTTGAGCTCCGGTGCGTCTCTTAAATCGAGTCGCGGTTTCTGTTGGGTGTCGTCTTCAGTTGAGGTTTGTGTTGGGGGTGAGTTTTGTGAAGTTTTGGGATGGTGCGAGGTTTCTGTGCAGACGTTTATATTCCCTTTGTGGACAAGGTTAAAATAACCAGAATTTGAAATTTTAGAGATTTCATATCTTTCCATTGTGGAGCTAAAATTGGATTTATTAACATCTTCATCTAATATTTCTGACAGAGTTTGCCATAACTTTGAGGCAATATTTCTGACATGGCGTTCAGAACAATGAACCTCTTTAGAAATTTCGGAGTATCTTTTACCTTGCCACGTTCCCCGTACTACTGCCTGTTGCCGATCGTCTAGGTGTTTGCCCGTCTTAGTGAACACCAAGCCATCGGCCAACCTTAAGAGTTCTTGAACATCCATTTATTGGGTAGGTGTAGGAAGTTTTATCTATTGTATCAGACTTTTTCTGACTTTTTCTGACTTTTTCTGACTTAGGAGGGCAAAATGTGACTTTTAACGGCTAGCTAATTTTATCAACTACTGGCCAATTGTGACATTCTCCTACTGGACAATACATAAAAATTAAAGTTAAACTTTTTAATGAGGGGCATTAAAGCAAGAAATTGCTTAAAATGTGGTTGCGTCCGTGAGCAAAGAAGTAAATAAAAAGGCTCATAAATTAGTTTTGCCCTTAGTTTTGACATGGGTAGGAGTGCCGATGTTAATCCGCCTGGGTTTGCTTTTTTATCAACCAGCTTTTTTAATAATTGCAAGAGGTTTAGGGGCTTTTCGCCTCGTGAAATGTTCGTAAAAATTTGGTAATTTCCAAAAGGATAAAAAATTATGTCTAGTGCATTATCCCTACCGCAAGCTAATTTAAAAATGGCTCTCTGGCAAGTCGATGCTGATGCAATGAGTAGCAGCGACTTGTATGTTTGGTTAAATGATATCGGCTTGCCACATGAAGTCTCGATCCGGCTGCATGAACTTGCCACATACACGAAAAAAGCTGCTAACAAAGTTTTACTCATCGGCAAAATTCTACTCCTTAAAATCATAGAATTTGTCAAAGCGCATCCCCATTTAGCGATCGGGGTTGCTGTTGGTGTCGCTGTAAGAATTTTGGCAAGTTCGATACCATTTGTCGGCCCGTTATTAGAACCTTTGGCAACAGCGCTGGGTATCCCAATTGGTGCAATAGCAGGCCACCGACTCGATCGAGGCAAAGAGGTGTCTGATGGAATTATTGGAATTGTTCAAGAGATTATTGAGATTGCCAAAGAATTTTTTCAATTACTGATAGACGTTTTCAATACAATTTTCTGCAACGTCATCACTGCCTAATTGCCCAAATTAGCAAAAAGATTGAGGTCTAATATGTCTGCAAATAAAACGCCAACCAAAGAGCAAATTCTTAAGTCAATAGAGCAACTGGAAAAAAACCCACACGATAAATTAGGGATTTTAGCCGATATTGGCATTGGTGTGGTGGGGGCTGCCGGTGCTGGTGCGGCGGTGGCAGCTTTCGGTGGTATACCACTTCTATTTGGGTTAATAACCGTTGCACCTCCCGTAGGATTAGTTGTTGGCGGTGCAGCTTTAGGTGCTGCTGCTCTTGTAGGGGTAAAACGAATATTTGATGGCAATTTTGACGAGGGAAAACAAGCAGAAATACTTAAAAACTTAAAAGATCAGCTAAAAGATATTGAATCCGAAGAAAGAGCCTCTAACCTGGAAGACAGCGATAAAACTAAATTTATTGTTTCCTTGAAAGAACCCGTCAGGCTCAATTTAATTAGCCCGAAAGACGCTCAGGATTTAATTAGGGCCGTAGAAAGCGGTCAAATTCCAATCAAAGAGGCGATTAAAATGGTTGAGGATGTGGTTAAAGCTGCTAAACCATAACTGCCTTCTGACTGCGTAACCTGGGAATGCTAAGTTGTAAGTCTGCGATCGCCCTTACTTAAGCTAAGTGCGATCGCTCTTGATAAATAACTACTGATACTCTACTACAGCCACAATCGCCCTCGCAATTTCCTCCATATCAGTAGTCGAAAGTTCTCCTATTTTACGAATGAATCTTTGTACATCCATACCCCGCAATTGCAACACATCTACTGCCGAAACTTTCGTTAAACCATTAGCGATATCTGCCTCAATCTTAACGTGCCAGATATTACCAGCATAATATTCTTTCCAATCTGTGATAGGTGCAGCCAGTTTCACTGGTAACTTACCAACATTATCAGAACTTACCACTACAGCCGGACGAATTTTTTTATTTCGGCTCCCAGTGTTGGGTCAAAATTAGCCAACCAAATATCAACCCGTTTAGGAGAAGGAGAGTTAGTAGTCAATTAAATCTCCTGCTTCTAATTCTTGCCATTCTCTATCTTCCTGGTAATGTTGCAACATTGCCTCAGCTTGTCTTTCTAAAATCCTTCCCCTCTCTTCCAGCGGTAATTTCATAAATTCTCGGCGACTGGGATAATGTGCCACTGTTGGTATTTCCAAAGCTATATCCGTCGGCTGCTTTTGAATCTTACGCTGAGAATTCAATGCTTCTATTCGATCGGCTTCTGCTGCTTCGGCTGCAATATCAGCATCAATTTCCTCTCGGTTAGCATGGTAATAAGTCAAAGCTGCATAGACTTGGGTGAGAGTTAAATGCCCGATGCGATCGGCAATTTCTTCTGCACTCAAACTTTGCTTGTACAAAATAGCAATGCGCCGGACTGTAACACCCGTTCCGGCAATAATTGGACAGCCACCATGTATGTCAGGCTGACGGCTAATTAGAGTTCCTATATCGGTGATAGTTGACAAGATTTTTTCCTCCCTATTCCGATCGCTCTCTTATCTAGGATAGCACTGTCACAGCAAGAGCGATCGCGCTTCCCATCCCTTTATCGCAAAAAAGTGCGTGAAGCGGAGCTATCCCGAAGGGAAGCATCCTCATTAACTTCTTACCTCTTGATACAAACCGTCTGAAGATTCTGCTATTTTAGGTAGACTACCATTCTTAATAGCTTTCATCAAATCTTCGCGCAACGCTTCTAAAAAATAGCGATCGTTGCCGATATCTGATGCTTCATCCTCATCCAATTCTTCATCCTTCAAACGTTCTCGGTATGCCTCGATCCGAAAGTCAAGAGCTTCGATAATAAATTGTACATCCTTAAAAGATAGAATCATCTGAACTCCCTTTTTAATCTTTACACTTACTTGCCACTATGCTAACAGACTCAGTTTCAAAGCTGCCAAAGCGGGAAATCTTTAACTCACTTTGTAGAAAGATGCACTTATCAGTCGCAGCGCCTCCTTGTATTCCTCTATCGGCATAATATGACTCGGTTTCCACAACCAATGATCGTTGTGGTCATTAACTAAATCAAGCGCGGCAGGAATTTCACTCTCCGCATCTAACTTCCACCAGTTTTTGTCACTTCTTTGAGTAGCAAATGTCGAAATCCCACCTCCTAAAGTAGGATCTACCCAGATTCGACCATTTTCTTCATAAGTAGCAACATCTTTGTTTGGTCGGACATTATCCATTCTAGGTGAATTAGCGTTGCCTTGTCGATATAGAGCGATCAGTGTTTTTGCTACAACTTTCATTGTTGCGACTCTCTTTCCAAACGTTTATCGCGACGCACTTCCCGCACAATTTCGCAAATTTCCTCCATTGTCATCGGATTAGGATCAGGTGGTAAAGACTCTCTACGCCGTTCCCATTCCTCCCAGTCAAAACCTGCTATCTTCTGAAAAACAATACTATCTCCGGTGACAGTCACTGCATATCGATCCCCAGGCTTCAGTTGAGCCTCAATCTCAGCGGGAATTTCTAACTTACCGTCGGCGTTGACAGGAACAGTAATATTTGATTTCAGAATGTATTCTCGCAAGTGTTCAACTATTCTATCTTGCAGAGTTTCCGGCAGAGATTCCATCATCTCGACCAAAGTGGCGATCGCCCTTGATGACATATAGCAATCCTAAATGAGTAGGGGTAGTGCCCCCGTGCCTACCCCAGCCAAGGCGGGGCAACCACGGGGGGTTTGCCCCTACAAGAATTACACAAATGATTTAGGATTGCGATAGCTTTATCCTCCTAGTAAATCAAGTTTTTATTTAGCTAGCATCTTTGATGAGCTTATTCTCCTATTTAGAGCGATATCCCCTCGGAAAAAATCACGCAATTTCCTCTGCTAAAAGCCGACCATCGCAGCGCTCATACTCATCTTCCAAAAGCCATGAATGAGCCTCATCATAGCTAGAAGTTAAAAAGAGAGACTTATAGTTTGCTGAGGGATCATAAATACAAAATCCTCCCTTCTTTCCACTCACTAACATCAAAATTCTAGGTGGAAAAACAATCGGATCTACCCACAATTCGATAAATTCCCAATCATTAATTTGTTCGGCGAGGTCTGGTGCGTGGGATAACATGATATGTATCTGTTCCTTTGATAATTTTTATTTCAGCATAATGAAGAGGGATGCGACTACCATCTGCTCTAACTTGATAGCCGATCGGATCATCAAAGTAGAGTCCATAACGTTCGTAGTCATCGGTTTCATCATCAACTCCTGTCAAATATCCTCTCTCTATAATAGCCTCCGCGACTGCATCTAATGTAGCTCTGTCATTGAAAATATGAGCTTTTCCCTCTTTCCTTAGCAGTCGTTCCACCTGTGACGTACCGGGAAGATGTTTGTCAAATAAACTACTTCTAGCGTCTGGTGTTAGTTCGCGGTTAATGCCACTCATCAACTAATTAGACAGGTAACAGGACATTCAGTTTACCAAAACCCTACACAAAGGGCGATCGCCCGCCCAACACCACCAATACCTCCAGACTTGCTACTGTAAAGATAGTGAGATTTAATCAACAAGCAATTATGAGCGGTACTGTTACATCCCCCAACAACCTCAACCAGCAGCGGCCACTCTCCACAGCATCCGCTGACACTTCCAGTTCCCTGCTGGGCGACTTCATCCAAGAAACACTCGCCTTAACCAAGCGCCTGTTTATTCAATTGCAGCGCCGCCCCTCGACGCTAGTTGCAGGCATTATTCAGCCCCTGATGTGGTTGGTTTTGTTCGGAGCTCTCTTTGAAAATGCACCCGCCGGCTTGTTCGGCGAAAGCCAGAATTACGGGCAATTTCTCGGCGCTGGCGTGATCGTTTTTACTGCCTTTGCAGGGGCGCTGAATGCTGGTTTGCCGATTATGTTCGATCGCGAGTTCGGATTTCTCAACCGCTTGTTAGTCGCGCCGCTGGCTTCGAGATTTTCGATCGTCCTCGCTTCGGCTATTTTTATCGTCACCCTCAGCTTTATCCAAACCGGCACAATCGTTACAGCGGGGGCGTTTTTGGGCGCGGGATTTCCGGGAATTGCCGGACTGGGGGCGATCGCCCTAATTGTCCTACTATTAGTTTTGGGCGTCACCGGCTTGAGTCTGGGTTTAGCCTTCGCCCTTCCAGGCCACGTAGAATTAATTGCGGTAATTTTTGTTACTAACCTGCCGCTGTTATTTGCCAGCACAGCCCTCGCGCCGCTGTCATTTATGCCAGACTGGCTGCAAGTTGTGGTGACTCTCAATCCTCTGAGTTACGCGATCGAACCCATCCGCTATTTGTACCTGCACAGCGATTGGTCGCTAGCCAGTGTCGTGATGCACGCTCCTTGGGGTAATGTTACCTTTGGAGGAGCGCTGTTAGTATTGCTGGCCTTTGATTTGGTGGCGCTGCTGAGCATTCAACCCCTGCTGCGACGCAGGTTTGCTTAGGGCAGGGCGATCGTTTAACCTGCACCGTCAATTCTAGGACACGGCAATGCCCTGGATCGTGTCAACTTAACTTCAAACCTACTCAGAGACTGCTGTTTGGCGATTAGGCCCAGAGCCCCCCTAACCCCCCTTAAAAAGGGGGGGACAAGAAGCGGTCAAAGTCCCCCTTCTTCAGGGGGATTTAGTGGGATCTGGTCTCGGATCAAAGCGAGATTTTTCAATGCTTTCAGGCTGGTTGTGGAAACGAGGAAGGGCAATGCCGTCTCCTTAGCCCCAGTGAAGTAATATAATATTTACTCACAAGTCAGAATATTGTTTAGATAGAATTGTTTTTTTGAAAGTTCAACAAATAAATTATGAACACCAAAACTTCCAAATCCGGCAAATTGATGATTGGGATTGCTGCAAGCGCGATCGCATCCTGTGCTCTGTTCTGCCCTCAAGCAAGCTTCGCTCAAGCCAGCGGTTTAAATAATGCCCAACCGCTGCAAGACTTTCAAACTCAAGACAATACCGACCCCTTTTCCGGCCGCAGCAGCGGCAGCGGAATATTTGATTTAATTCACAGATCCAAATTGGGAGGAGGCCGCAGCATGGAAGAATTTAATAGCGAACAGCAACAAAATTTGAACGATGCGGCCGCAGAATTTCGCAACAAACAGCGCCTACTACTGGAAAAGCAAGCTGTACCTTCAGGAGGGGCGATCGCACCAGCAGAAATTACCGCCCCCGTCCCTTAAATTGACAAATTTTGTTCGCAGCAAGGACTTGAGTTTTTATTGACTTAAAACCTCCGACATAGAAAACGGATTTCTTAGTCTAGCCTTGCGCGGGCGAAAGTTTGTCTAGCAGCGATTTCAAGATCCAAATCTTATCTATAGCAACCGCCAAGACGGTTAGGACATTCTTAACCGCTAAAACCATTGCTATTACTGCTTCTTCCTTCTTGCTTCTTCCTTCTATCCTTTACATCCGTTACATCCGTTACATCCGTTACATCCGTCGAGCGAATCCGTTGCCGAACTTCCTTCTTCCTTCTGCTATAAAAACCATCGCTTAATCCCGTTCCAACCACGCCCGCATTTTACCCGGATTAAGCAAACCGTAAGGATCGACCAACTCTTTAAACTGCAACTGTTCCACATTAATACTTTTCATTCCTCCATCTTCCAATATATAAGTGTGAGGATTAGCAATCAGTGCGCCTTGCTCTTCGTGATAGCGAATAATTTCATTTAGCCGTGATTCCGTAGTGTAGCGAACTATTTGCAAAGCCGCGGCGATCGCCCTGCCGTTCATCCGCAAAAACTCCAAGTGCATCATCACCTCATCCCCATAAAAATTATACAGTTCCTCAATCAATTTCAAACCTTTATCTGGGGGAAAAAGCGTCTGCAAATAAGTCACAGACGGGTCAACGCTGCGAGCGTGCAGAGTTGTATGATTCCAAGTAAATTCAGCAATAGCTGCACCTTTGCTCGCTGCTTGCGCGTTTTTTTGATAGCAAATTGTGCCGCCATATTCGCGCACCAAATCTTGCAGCGGTTCCAGACAAGATTCAGCTACCATTAACAAAGCGCAGTGCTTACCTTCAGGAATTGCATCGCGGAAAGCAGCAAAATAAGCAGGAATCGGCCAAGCACAAACACAAATTAGTTTTTTGATAATTCCGTCAGCATCGCCCAAAGCTTGACCGAAGTTTGCCGATGTCATAAAATCGTCAAAAGCGACAATGATTTCCGCCCAAGGATAAGCAGGGGCGAGGGGAATTTCTAACTCAGTAATAATCCCATTTGTGCCGTAAGCGTGATTGACTTTTTGCACTTCATCGCCGCGCAATTCGATGACGCGGGGCTCGTCTTCCATTGTAACGACTCGAACGGCATGAAGATTTCCGCGATCGCGCAATTGCCCGTAAGTTATCGAACCAATTCCTCCACTACCGCCACCAATAAATCCCCCAATCGTTGCGGTGCGATAGGTTGAGGGAACCATCCGCAATTCCCAACCGGTTTCTCGCGCTTGTTTGTCGAAAACCGACATTTTCACCCCTGGTTCTACGCAAGCTAAACCCGGTTTTATCCAGCGGATACTGTGCATTTTGGTGGTATCTAAAATGACGCCGCCCTTCAGGGGAATGCACTGCCCGTAATTGCCAGTTCCTGCACCTCTGACAGTTAGCGGAATTTTGGATTTGACGCAGGCTGCCACAATCCGCAAAACTTCGGCTTCGCTGGCGGGACGAACTACTAAATCTCCTGTTTTATCACTTAAGAGAGGTTGCAAAACAGGACTGAAGTGATAATAGTCTTGAGATAGCTTGACAACTTGCGCGCGATCGCTAATTATTTCGATTCCCGATAGTTCTGAAGAAAAAGCATCCCAGTCAATACTTTGAATCGCAGTTGCAGTCATTTTGTTTACTCCATGCTGGCAGTATTATATATTTTCTCAATCACAACTTAGTAACATAAAATACTAACTGCAATGTTTCTTTAAGCAGTAAGGTGCTTATGCGCGCACCCTACATATAGAAGTTCTGCCTCCCAGACTGCTTTTCTCAATTAACAAATCCCCCAAACACCGCCATCCCGTAGTATTTCCAAGGCACTGCAACAGTGTCAAATTTAGCTTGTACCAGCATTTCCAACTGTGCCGAAAGTGTAGCTAGGCGATCGGGATTAGAATACCCATAAGAGACACTCGTCCCCACATTTGCCCGAATTTGTGCTAATGTTGCCCCCTGATTTTGCGCCCAATCTTCTCGCGCCGCTTGATAAATATCTTTCATTGCCGCTGATTCTGCTAAAAGAGGATCGGCATTCCAAAAACAGCCACCAGCATTTAAACTTTCGCGAATGCGTTGAAACAATTTCAACTTCATCTCATCCTCAAGATGGTGAATTGCCAGAGATGAAATGCAAGCATTGAATTTATTGCCCAAGCCTGATAAATTGGGATTGTTTGCCCATTCTCCAAAATCCATTTCTATGCCAGTCCACCGGGCTGCGTATCCTGCCGACTCTATTTTGGCGCGGGCAAAATCAAGCATTCGCGGCGAGTAATCGACAGCAACTATTTCCGCCGATGGGTAGCGTTGGAGAACTTTTACAGTGAGTTCCCCCGTCCCGCAGCCGAGCTCTAAAATGCGGTGGTTTGTGTTAGCAATGCAGCCGGCTACTACCTCCAGCATTTCGTCATACTTAGGTAAAAGTCGCCGAATGCCGGTATCAAAATCAGCAGTATTGACGAAAACTTCTCCCGGAAAAATTTCCTTGTTATTAGGTGAGACAGTAGAGTCAGAATTCACGATCGCCAACCATAGACTACAATTGCTATCCTAACCGAGATAAAGCAAAAATTGCGTGAAGTAGGGACACGGCACTGCCGTGTCCTTAACCGATCATCTGTACTTCACTCAACAGCAAATCACTATAAAGTTATGCGTATTCTTACGGATAAGGGAAACACTCGCGGTAAACAATAATTAACCCTCCGTTCCACCCAGAGAGTATTGGTTTACCCCGGACGACAGCAAAACAGTCTGAACCAGCAGTGTTATGTTAGTAGTGCATAAATTGAAATAAAGATTAAAGCTCAGGCTTGAGGATACCATGCGCCAGTTGATTTCTCGCAGTCGGGCTGCCATCAGCCAATTAATTTATAAGCGGATTCTGCTTGCGCTGACAATTTTATTTTGTGTAGGTGTAGGAGTAGCGATGGCCAATATGTCTCGTCTTTCCTCCACCCTAATCGAATCGCAAGCCCTCCAAAATGCCACCCTCTATGCCCAAGCAGTTAAAGAAGCCCGCACTCTTTACAGTTCCGATGTTGTCAATCCTCTAAACACCGCTAAAGCGATTAACTTTACCCACGACTACAAGCCGACAAAAGTAACAATTCCGGTACCGGCTGCTTTCTTAATAGAAGTCGGTCAAAATATCACCAATAAAAATCCCGAAGTATCACTTCGTCTCTACAGCGACTACCCGTTTCCCTGGCGGCGAGGAGAAGGCGGAGCCCGAGACGATTTTGAACGGCAAGCTATTACGTATTTGACCCAAAATCCGACACAAAAGTTTTTTCGCCGTGAGGATTATCGCGGCAAACCAGCATTTCGATATGCCGAGGCAGATATTCTAAGTTCTAGCTGCGTGAACTGTCACAATACTCACCCTGACAGTCCTAAAACTGATTGGAAATTGGGAGATGTGCGGGGAATATTAGAAATTACTCAACCTCTCGGTACCATCACCCAAAACACTCAAAGTGAACTTAAGAACCTGTTTTTACTGTTAGTAGGACTTTCAACTTTAGGGGTAACAGGATTAACTTTATCTATCAGCAGGTTGCGCCAAAATGCTAAACAATTAGAACGGCGCGTCTGGGAACGCACGGCACAATTGCAAGAAACTAATGTAGAATTGGTAAAAGAACAGGAAAAGAGCGATCGCCTGCTGCTCAATATTTTACCCGAATCCATTGCTACTAAGCTAAAAGATGGTCAAAGCAGTATTGCTGACGGCTTCGCAGAAGTCACGATTTTGTTTGCGGATATCGTAGGCTTTACGGTGCTTTCATCACAAATATCTCCCGAAGAATTGCTCAAGTTTCTCAACGAAATTTTTTCAGCCTTCGATTGTCTGACAGAAAAGTACGGCTTGGAAAAAATCAAAACAATTGGAGATGCTTACATGGTAGTGGGAGGTTTGCCAAATCCCAGCACCAACCACGCTGAAAGCATTGCGGAAATGGCTTTAGATATGCAGGAGGAATTAGCAAAATTTAATGCCAAACATCATGCAGGAATGAACATTCGCATCGGCATCAATACCGGACCTGCAATTGCGGGGGTTATTGGCACTAAAAAATTTATTTATGACCTCTGGGGCGATGCCGTCAATACAGCATCCCGCATGGAATCCCACGGGATTGCCGGCGCGATTCAAGTCACACAATCAACTTACGATATCTTGCAAAATAAGTATCTGTTTGAATACAGAGGAATGATCCACATCAAAGGCAAGGGCGATATGAATACTTATCTGCTTGCAGGCAGGCTAGTCAGCGCAGTTTCGGTTTAATTTGTTTATTATATTATGAAGGGGTCTGCTAGTTAGTCCGGAGTCATCAGTCATTAGTTGTTAGCCCTTAGCCAAGAACTAACAGTTAATGCCTGCTGGCT
Organism: Microcoleus sp. Pol8_D6; assembly: GCF_036700965.1. NCBI lineage: Bacteria > Bacillati > Cyanobacteriota > Cyanophyceae > Oscillatoriales > Microcoleaceae > Microcoleus > Microcoleus sp. Pol8_D6. The sequence continues at coordinate 50,846 of NZ_JAUBPW010000040.1, forward strand.
TTTGACTGCTGACAATTACAGGAATTACACAAGGGATGTGAGAACCAGGTTTCTGCGCGGTTGCTTCGTTGACAAACCAAAAATTTATTACGAGAAACCGGGTTTATTTTCCTATGTCCTACATTAGCAATTGGCAAAATAGTAAGTTTTATGTTATCGCGGATTTTATCATTTTTGAAATTTTTCAAATCTCGCTTGTCTAGGCAAATAGCTTTGTGGGTATTTGCTAGCATTCTTGTCATAGAGGGAATTATTTTAGTTCCCTCTTATTTTCGGCGAGAAAATGAACTTTTAAGTCAACTTGAACAGGTATCTCGGGCGACTGTTGATTCCCTAGAGTTTTTGCTACAGCAAGATATTTCCGATCGCACTTTCTTGCAAGAAGAAGTAAAAAATATTATTAAGGATTCTCAAGTAGTCTTAGGACTATCTATTTACCAAGCTAACGGTGAGCTAATATATACACTTGGCGAACCCCCAGAAATCAGTTTACAGCAACTAAAAAAAGCTCGTATAGTTCACAATCACAATTTCGATGGCAAGCGCTACGATATTGCTTGGACGGAGCGACATTTTGGAGGAGATTACATCTTAATTGTTCGCCACGATGCTTCCACAGTTCAGCCGGAACTCTACGCATTTATCGGGCGGATTGCGGTTCTAGTCATCATTATATCAGCCTTTGTCACTTCTGTGACTATGTTCTTTTTAGGCGTGACAGTAATTGCACCTATATTGAGGTTGCGCGATGACTTGATCGCTGCTGGAGACGCTTTGAGCAAAGATCGAGAACAACCTGATTTCTACTCTCTGTCTGTCAAGCGCGATGACGAGTTGGGAGAACTCATGGTCGCATTCAATCAAATGTTTCACCGAGTATACCAGGAAATTGCACAGCGGAAACAAGCTGAGGAAGTATTGCGCGCCGAACAAGAAAAGTCGGAACGTTTATTACTAAATATATTACCGGTAATGATTGCCGATCGCCTAAAACAAGGTCAGATAAATATTGCGGACGGATTTGCCGAAGTTACGGTTTTGTTTGCTGATATTGTGGGCTTTACCGAAATATCTTCGCGCACATCTCCTGAAGAATTAGTCGAATTACTTAACAAAATTTTTTCATCTTTCGATCGCTTAAGCGAACAATATGGTTTAGAAAAAATTAAGACGATAGGTGACAATTATATGGTAGCAGGCGGTTTGCCACTTCCCTGTACAAATCACGCCGAATCTATTGCCGAAATGGCCCTGGAAATGCAGCAAGAAATTATGAAATTCCGCGACGAATGCGGTAAACCTCTCAACATCCGCATTGGCATTAATACTGGGCCTGTTGTAGCAGGTGTCATCGGTACTAAAAAGTTTATTTACGATTTGTGGGGAGATGCTGTGAATACAGCAAGCCGCATGGAATCTCAAGGACTTCCGGGTAAAATTCAAGTTAGCAACTCAACTTATGAGTTGCTGTGCGATAAGTATTTGTTGGAAAAGCGCGGTAAAATTAATGTTAAAGGCAAAGGATCTATGACGACTTATTTGCTCAAAGGCAGAAAATTGTAACTGACCAATTTAAGCATCGCCGGGGTATACGTGATATGGCGGCAGACGTTGCAGCGCAGCCGCCCTCTACACCAAACTAGATTTTTTTTGAACGAACCACGAAGATGCTAAGGAAACGTTCGGCGAAGCCGTTCCCGTTCCCCACAGGGGTTCCCGAAGGGTAGGGTAGGAAGAGAAGAATAAAAAAGAAAAAAGAAAAATTTCATAAGTGAGTAAAAGTTGCTATATTAAAAGGCGGCTTAATATTAGTTCTATTGGTGAAAATGACTGCGGATCAGGAACATAATTCTTCAAATTCACCGATTTGGCAGCCCTTCACGCAAATGAAAACGGCTGCCCCGCCGCTGAAGGTAATTCGGGGCAAAGGATCGGTGCTGGAATTGGCAGACGGGCGGCAAATTCTCGACTGCATTTCTAGTTGGTGGGTGACTGTTCATGGGCACAGCCATCCGGTTCTGGCTGAGGCTCTTTACGAGCAAGCCCAAAAGTTAGAACACGTAATCTTTGCGGGGTTTACTCACGAACCGGCCGAGAAACTTGCGAGTAAATTGCTAACTCATACGCCTGCTTCTTTAACGCGGATTTTCTTTTCTGATAACGGTTCTACTGCTGTTGAAGTTGCTCTGAAAATGGCATTTCAATATTGGCGCAATCTCGGAGAAACTAACCGTACTAGATTTATTAGTTTTGAGGGAGGTTATCATGGCGATACTGTGGGCGCGATGTCTGCTGGCAGAAGTTCGCTGTGGTGGGAACCTTTTGCACCTTTAATGTTTGCGGGGGATGTTGTTCCTTTTCCGGCGACTTTTGACGGCGATGATGAGGTGGAAAGCAAGGAGGCGGCTAGTTTAGAGAAATTGGAGTTTTTTTTAAAGCAGGGCAGCTATGCGGGAATTTTTATCGAACCTTTGGTGCAAGGTTCTGGGGGGATGCGAATGTGTCGCCCTGAGTTTTTGCGGGCGATCGCACAACTTGCCCGTCAGTTTAATGTATTGTTGATTTACGATGAAGTAATGACGGGTTTTGGTCGCACGGGCGAACTGTTTGCGTCGCTTAAATCTGGAACTTCACCGGATATCCTGTGTTTGTCTAAAGGATTGTCTGGTGGCTGCTTGCCAATTGCTGTCACAATGGCATCGGAGGATATTTATCAAGCTTTCTGGCGAGATGAATGGGACAAAGCTTTTTTTCACGGTCATTCTTACACCGGAAATCCCTTAGCTTGTGCGGTGAGTGTAGCATCCTTAGACCTTTTGGAGCAAAACCCAAATGTCTATCAAGGGATGGAAAAACTCCACCACAAATACCTGAATCAATGGCTGAGAAATCATCCTAAACTCGAACGGATTCGGACTTGCGGCACCATCGCAGCAATGGATGTGAAAACGGAAAGCGTTTCCGGTTATTTTAATGACATTGCTCCTGTATTGAAAGCCAGATTTCTCGAAGCGGGGTTTTTGCTCCGCCCCTTGGGAAACACGCTTTACTTGATGCCTCCCTACTGCATTTCTCCTGATGAACTAGAATCGATTTATCGGGTGATTCGTCAGGTTTTGGATACTCTGTAAACCCTTTAATTTTAGTAATGAATTTACCCAATTGGAACGATTTGGCTGACGACGCGCTGGCGGGCAAATGTCTCTCTCGCGAGCAATCTTTAGCCGTATTGCGCGCACCGGATGAGGTTTTGCTGGAACAACTAAACGCAGCTTATCGGGTGCGCCGCCACTACTGGGGAAACCGAGTCAGGCTGCACTATTTGTTAAACGCTCAAAGCGGTCTTTGTCCTGAAGATTGCCATTATTGTTCTCAGTCAAAAATTTCGACTGCGGAAATTGAGAAATATCCGCTTTTAGCTAAGGAGAAAATTCTGGATGCCGCCCAACGCGCAGCAGATTTAAAAGCTGGTACGTTTTGTTTGGTGATTTCGGGCCGCCAACCTAACGCATCTACTTTCGATCGCGTTTTGGATGCTGTTGAGACTGTGAAGGCAAATTATAACCTGAAAATCTGCGCTTGTTTGGGATTGTTGAGCGAGGAGCAAACTCATCGGCTGGCTAAAGCTGGAGTCGATCGCGTAAATCACAATCTCAATACTTCCGAATCATATCACACAGACATTTGCACGACTCACACTTTTGGCGATCGAGTTGAAACCGTCGAACACGTAAAAGCAGCGGGAATCACAACTTGTTCCGGCGGAATTTTGGGGATGGGCGAATCGGATGATGATGCGATCGATTTAGCGCTTTCGCTTCGCAATTTGGGCGTTACTAGCGTGCCGGTTAACTTTTTCATTCCGATTCCCGGCACGCCATTTGCAGATGTGAATCGGTTAACTCCCCGCCAATGTTTGCGAATTCTCTGTATGTTCCGATTTTTGCTTCCCAGCCAAGAAATTCGGATTGCTGGGGGACGGGAGGTGCATTTGCGATCGCTGCAACCTCTCGGACTCTACCCTGCTAATTCTATCTTTGTGGGCGATTATCTGACAACTCCCGGACAAGCTGCCCATCAAGATTGGGACATGATTCGAGATGCGGGATTTGCGATCGAATCTCCCGAAGGTTCTCTCTTAGAAGTTGATTCAGCAGTTACCAACTCCGACCAAAAAACCCTGGTTGTTTAACTATTATAGTAGTTTTAAATCGGATGAAATAGAGTAGGACACGGCAGTGTCGTGTCCCTACCCATATCTATATTTCATTACGCATGGGCGGATAGAAACCGGATTTTTGAGGTAGCAAATGCGTCAGCCGTAAGTTCTTATTAGATTGTAGCCAAAAACCATTATTTTCCGGTTGACATTCTTCAATCTCAAATCTAAAATCTAAAATCATACAAGGGGGGGAAATTGTGGACAAACGCGAAGAAATTACGATCGCAGAATACCAGCTAACTGCCGAATCTTTTCGAGAAGGAACTTGGCATCACGACGTATCCCAAAATCGATCCGCACTGACCGCTGCTATGCCCCGCAATCCAGGTAAAATTCTCGATATAGGATGCGGGCCGGGACGAGATTTAGTAGCCTTCAAGAGCCAAGGACACACAGTTGTAGGCTTAGATGCAACTCCAGCTTTTGTAGAAATAGCAAAGAAGTTATCGGGATGCGAAGTTTGGCAACAATCTTTTCTGAATCTCGACTTGCCAAAAGCCGAATTTGACGGTATTTTTGCCAATGCTTCCCTGATTCACGTTCCCAGCGACGAGATGGTGAAAGTGCTGCAAGATTTGCACAAAGCCTTAGTTGTTAACGGTGCAATTGTCATGTCAATGTGTCGGGGAAATTGGGAAGGATACGACGAGAGACCAACGGGAAAACGCTATACAGCCGGATGGGAATATCATACTTTAGCGCCTTGTTTAGAACAAGCGGGATTTGCAATTGTCAATCACTACTATCGTCCCCCCGGCTTACCCCGCGAAGCTCAATCTTGGGTAGTAATGGTAGGCAAAAAAATCTAACGTAAATGGGAAATAGGCCATCGGTAATTGCCAATCATTCCCCTCTGTTCCTCTGCGCCCTCTGCGGTTCAATAAAAAAACTCATTCACCAATAGACAGAAGATTGTTGTATAATTATATCCAGTCAAATAAACCACTTTCTGCACCAATTAAATCCTAATTAATATGACAGACAAATTCCACATTTTTTTGGCGGGTGCTAGTCGAGGAGTCGGCTTAGAAATCGCGAAATGTCTGATAGCACAAAATATGCAAGTAACAGCACTTTTGCGATCGCCCGCAACCAGCACAGAATTAGAAGCAATGGGGATCAAAGTCGTCACTGGCGATGCTTTGGATGCTGCTGCTATGGAAGCGGCGATGGCTGACGGTGAGCCAATTCATGCAGTAATCAGCACAATTGGCAGCTTGCCAAAAGATAGAGAAATATCCGATTATTTGGGCAACAAAAACTTGATTGATGCGGCTGCAAAAGCAGGCGTACAAAAATTTATTTTAGTCTCATCCATCGGCAGCGGTAATAGTGTCGGCGCTTTGCCGCCCCAAGCTTTAGAAACTTTGCGCCCGGTTTTAATTGAAAAGGAAAAAGCCGAAAATCATTTGATAGCAAGCGGGATGATTTATACAGTGATTCGTCCCGGCGGACTCAAATCGGAACCTGCAACGGGCAACGGTATTTTAACAGAAGATTGTCGAGTTTCTGGAACGATTCATCGGGCGGATGTAGCGCAGCTAGTTTGTCAGTGTTTAGTTTCTGATGCTGCTAACAATAAAGTTTTGTCGGCGGTAGATAAACAGATGGTTTACGGCAATCCAGAATTTGAGGTATTAACTTTCTAGGGGCGGGTTTAGCGCAAAAATAAGCTGGATCGCATCTAAATTGTATTTTTTGGGCAGGCTAGAAGCCCACCCCACAGGAAAATTCAATTCTTGTGGAACAGGCATCTTGCCTGTTCCTAAAAATGCGCCCACCCCACAAGAAAATTGAACTGTTGTGGAACAGGCATCTTGGCTGTTCCTAAAAATGCTGCAAGATTTTACACTCAAGAATCAAAGGGCTTAATCCACGATCGCCCGATCGCCCAATCCAAAACCCAACCCGCGATCGCAAACAATACCAGACTCTCGACACCGCGAACCGCAAACGGCAATAACTCCTGTAGGGCGGGCATCTTCCCGGGATCAAAAAACAATCCAGCATCCAATTGTCCAAAAGCCCGCACCAGCCCAAAAGCCAACACCGCACCAGATTTAAGCTGCGGATTAGTATCGCGACGGATAGCGTAGCGGTAAGTCACGCCGAACAAAAAACCGCCCAAAAGTGCGATCGCCCCTCTCAAGCCAAAATTTAAGTCAATTTCCCTTACCTGCAAACTTGCCAGAGAATCCAACCTATCCGCCAGAATTAAGCTATTACCAAGGGCGATCGCCCCAAAACCCAGCAAACAAGACAAAGCAGCAACACTCCCTGCCTTCAAAGATTCTACCCGTTCAGCCGCACTAAAATTTGACGAATCCTTCACAGCACCCTCATTTCAAAAATGGCTCAAATTGACTTATCATAAGGTTTGGAGTCACTTTGTACAGTTTGTTCAATAAATAGCTATGGATATTTTGTCACTCGGTTGGGTTTCGGTGCTAGTTCTGTTCTCCTTCTCAATTTCAATGGTCATTTGGGGACGCAACGGTTTCTAGATTCCACAATAGCTTGCGGGGCAGGCTTTTTAACGGCCCCGCATTTTTTATAATCCTATTTAACCCAATCAAAATAACAGGAGTTGTCAACATGACAGCCAAAAAAATCTTAATGTTAGTCGGCGACTTTGTAGAAGACTACGAAGTAATGGTTCCCTTCCAAGCACTGCAAATGGTAGGTCATACCGTCCACGCAGTCTGCCCGGACAAAGCAGCAGGCCAAACAATTCGCACCGCAATTCACGACTTTGAAGGCGATCAAACCTACAGTGAAAAACCAGGTCACAACTTCACTTTAAACGCGACTTTTGACGAAATCAACCCGGCAGACTACGACGCTTTGATTATCCCCGGAGGACGCGCCCCAGAATACATCCGCCTCAACGAACAAGTGCTGCAAATTACCCGCTACTTTGCCAACAGCAAAAAGCCGATCGCATCTATTTGTCACGGCTTGCAAGTCCTAACCGCCGCCGGCGTACTCGAAGGCAAACGCTGCACCGCATACCCCGCTTGCAGCCCCGACGTACTCCGGGCCGGCGGCAAATATACAGAAGTTCCCGTCACCGAAGCCGTAGTCGATGGCAATTTAGTCACCGCCCCCGCGTGGCCAGCACATCCTAACTGGCTGGCTGAATTTCTGAAAGTTTTGGGAACGAAGATCGAACATTCAGAGAAAGTCGAAGTTTCATGATTTATAAAATTGGGCATCGGGCATGGGGCATTAGAACTTACCACCAATTACCATGAAAATTTTCACAGTCAAAGTTAAACCGAATTCCAAACAGCAAAGCATCGCAGAACAACCCGACGGCAGCCTCACAATACATCTCAAGTCCCCGCCCGTTGATGGTAAAGCAAACCAAGAATTAATCATGCTGTTAGCGAAAAAGTTTAAAGTGCCGAAATCTGCGATCGGCATTAAATCCGGTTTTTCTTCGAGAAATAAACTTGTGGAAATTCCAATCGAACCTTTAACATAGAAATAACAGTAATAACAAATCTATCTAAAGAGGGATATAGACTAAACTTTAAAAGTATATATTAATAGTTGTAGAGTTAGAATAAAAAATTATGAGCATTGAAAATAGAGTCGAAGCAACAGCGAAGAATATTGAAGGCAAAATCCAAGAAGCTGCTAGCGAAGTTACAGGCAATCAGAAAGATAAATTAGAAGGTCAAGCCAAGCAGGATGAAGCATCAGCAATTCACCTGAAAGAAGACCTCAAAGATAAAGCAAAAGAGATTGTAGACCGAGCTTAGTAACAGTATTCCCTACAAGTTTCCTGCCTACTAAATCCCGCAAACGATATGTTTGCGGGATTTTTTTGTTATGTATGGGCGGGTTTTACCAACCATAATTGCCCAAAACTAACCATCTCATAAACCCGCCCCCACCAGCCCAAAATTCTGAATTAATTGAATTTAACGGTTGAGCGACGATGCTTAATAGGGGTTCCTTGTTGAGTGGGAAGGGGTTTATCAACATTATTGGTGCGTGGCAAAATTCAGCGGCGAACCGCCCCTAGAGATTCTAGTAATTCATAATGCAAAAGCATTAATTTTGTGGCGGGAATTGTTTCCATTGCATAAGTTGTGCCATCTTGATGAGAAAATTCTACCTCAAAAGCACTGCCATCAAATTCCATCACGACTGTTCCTACTTGTCCTTTATATAATTTAATGATTTGTGTGGTTTCAAAATGGGTTGCTTCTAAATCTTCAGTTAAAGCAACAATACAGCACTTTGCTTAACGATTAGGTACAATATTAGAGGTGGTAAGAAAGAGAACAATGAAACCCTACTCCCTAGAT
>NZ_JAUBPW010000167.1:0-1351 GCF_036700965.1 Microcoleus sp. Pol8_D6
TTGCGAGTCACCGGAATCCACCACACTACGATCATCCACTGGATAAGGGAAGCTGGTTGCCAAATCCCTGATGCGCCACAGTTCGAGGAAATCCCCGAAATTAAAGACCTTGATGAACTCCAGACCTTCATGGGCAACAAGGGTAATAAACTTTGGATTTGGACAGCAGTTAATCACAAGCAACCAGGAGTCTTAGCCTGGACAATCGGAGATCATAGTGGAGAAACTTTTAAGCCTTTGTGGCGGATTGTCAAGTGTTAGCAATGTTTATTTGAACCCACATTCCGCACCCTCAACTGTCACAATCGGAAATTACGGAGATAAAAAAGCAAAGCTTGGATAAAAAGAGACATCGGGAGCATCTCAAATATGTAATGAGTATAAATACTATTCAGGCTAAAGCGAGATTTTAATAAGCACAACGATGTTTCAGAAGTTGAGCCAGATTGTCACGATTCCACCCGGCCCCGGATATTTTGATTCTCCGTCAAATCTGTTTAATTGTCGCCTCGACAGCAAAGCGAACCAATTGTGATCTTTTGACACTGCATCGCCTGATAATCAGAAATTCTACATCGATGTCGTTCTAGATAATCCAGAAAGTTCTTGACGGTACATCCCAGTCAGCCAAAGCAGCGATTGCCCCATAGACCTGACCACGCCACAGATGAGTCTCCACTGTTTGCAAACGTTGATTAGAACCACCCAATTTGTACAGGTTTTCCGCATCGGTGATACCAATCTACAGCACTTCCGGCTGTTATGAGGTACAGTAGCAGCAATTAGTAAACCAGTTTTTGAGATGTTTCGGATTCATTAAATCAAGAGCTACAGCAATTATGGTGTCAACCATTTTAGTGGTGGTTGGTGAAAACTGGATCAATAAAGATTTGAGCTGTGACCACCATAATTCAATTGGATTAAAATCAGGAGAGTATGGGGACAAACACAAGATAGAAGCACCCACAGCTTCAATCATAGGCTCAATTGAAGCTAGTTTATGCGCGGGTAAATTATCCATCACTACTACTGCTCCCGACCACAATTGTGGCGCTAAACATTTTTCAATAAATACCTCAAATGCTTTGCCATCCATCGAGTTATCCAGTGTCATGAGGGCCACTACTCGCTTGAGACTAATTGCACCAATTACTGTGACTTTTTTGCCGGGCGTAAAAAGGTTTAACCGCAGAGGCTCTAGTTCCTAGTTGGGAACGTGCATGAGTTCGGCTTAAACCTAGCACTACTCCAGTTTCATCTAAAAATACTAGATTTTTTATACCACTTCTCCAAAAATATGCTACAATAGCACTTCTAGCAAAAGGACGATTGTATGAAAGTAAATTACCAA
>NZ_JAUBPW010000041.1:0-59238 GCF_036700965.1 Microcoleus sp. Pol8_D6
ACGACTACCGCCTGACGAACTCGCACGGACTCTGCGAGCGAAACTCCCCTTAATAAGGGGAAGTCGCGGGATGAGTCCCCGGACAAGTGGCGATTTAATGAAGAAATTAGCTTAATTGCTATTCTACTTTCGTAAGCGCCAGCCCGCATCAAACCGGACAAAATAAATGAGCCTTAATCAGTGAAGTAAGCATTAATTTGCTTTTGGGAGATTCGTAGGCTCCTTTGTCCTTTCAACCCTTTTTCTCCCTAAACTAGATGAAATATTTAATCGTCGGTATTGACGTTAGTCGGTCGTCAATTGCCGCGTGTTTTATGCTGGAAAAACCCAGCAATCCCCGTGATGACTACTTTGACGCCGATATCGAAGTGTTTCACTCGAACCTTGAAAATTTGAATAAGTTGAGAGCCAAAATTGAAAGCTTTAAAGCTGACAAAATTATTGCTATCTGCGAACCAACCGGGATAAATTACGCACAACTGTGGATGAACAAACTTGCGGACTGGGGCTGCGAGGTACGCATGATATCAAACAGCAAGCTCCCTAATTACCGGGCGGAACTGATGGGAAAGGAAGGCAAGAGCGGGGCAAAGACTGACGATATTGATGCTTTTGCGATCGCCTGTTGGTACTTTGACAAGCCAGAAAACAGCTACCTCAAAATTCGCGACCCCCTCGTTAGTCAAATTAAGCACATCTGTTTACGACTAGAGCACCTCAACCGAGTACAAAGCCCAATCATCAACAGAATGAGACAGGAGCTTGCGTGGCAATGCCCGGAAATTGCTTTAGTGCGATCGGCAAAACTGCAAGATGATTTGGCACCGCTGCTGTGGGGATGGCTTGCAGGAAAAAGGAAATCCCAAAAGTACAATCGCATTTTGGAGAGAACGATCGGCTCCGGCATTGAACAACAAACTCGCTGGGCCGCCAAACAATACTGCGAGATTGAGGAAGAAATTTTTACACTCAAAAAACAGTTAATTCAACTGATTGACCATCCGCAGTTTGAGGAGTACCGACGGATTTTTACAAAATTTGGGTTTGGGTATCAGCTCCAAGGCTATTTACTCGGAGCGATTTACCCGATCGAAGATTTCCTCAAAGACGGTCAGCCAGAAGTCAAAATTAGAAAAAACCGCCAGACCGGGAAAGAATCTAAGCTCAAACTTTCAGAGCGCCGCTTCATGCGAGCCGTAGGTATGGGCGTAGTTCGCGAGGATAGCGGTCAGAAAAAGAAGGGCAAACAATCAGGCAGCGCGCTTTGTAGAAAGGCGTTGTGGCAATGGTGTTTTACTCGCCTGGAAGTGGCAAAGAATAATCCGCCATTGCAATTTACTTACGGTCAGGGCAAAGATGAAGAGCTCATGTCGCCGGCGGAAAATCTCAGGCGACGGAAAAAAGGCGGCACCCCAATCAAACTAGCTCGCCAGCGAGTGATTGCCCGGTGCATCCGCGAGCTGTTCAAGGAACTGTGCAGCATCGTCAAAATCTAAAATCTAAAATCTAAAATCTAAAAAACCCACGGGAGTAATCTGTCCGTGGGTCTTTTAAATGCTGCAAGAATGTCTACAGTGAAAGTGGAGGCGATCGCAGCCACAGAAGGCGAAGACTGGATAATTATCACTGTAATTGTCAAATTCTTTTGAGCAGGAGGTTCCATGAAACTGACTTACGATCCGAGATACAACGTAGCTTATATATACCTGAAAGAAAAAACCACACAGGTAAAAACTATCCAGGTTAGCGAGCAAATGAATGTGGATATTGCCCCAGACGGTACTATTTATGGAATTGAATTACTCAATGCCAATCAACAATTAGGGGCGGATAGTCAAGGAAAACTGATTGTAGTCAACGAAGCTTTGGGAGAGTCCTCTGAGATTAAACTCGCACTATAACTGCCTTAATAAAATTCTGTTAAATACAGATTAAAACCTACCATGAAAGCCTACGAGTTTCCAGCAAAAGTCACAGATGAAGGGAAAATAGAATTTCCCGATACTCTCTTAAAACACTTGGCAGCTAACCAAGCAGTCAGAGTTATTGTTCTGGTAAAAGAACCAACTGACACAGAAGAAGATGAAGAAGAGGAAAACGCTGCTTGGCAGATCCTTGCTGCTGAGCAATTATTGGCTGGCTACAGCGAGGAAGATGCTATCTACGACAATATTTGAAAGATGCCAAATTATCAATCAGGAGAAGTTCTCTTACTGGCACTACCTTTTGCCGATGTAACAACATCAAAACTCCGTCCTGTGCTGGTAGTTTTGGATACAGGAGATGAAGATATTGTTGTTGCACGAGTGACAAGTCAAACAACTAGGACTGTTTTTGATGTTGAGATTGTAGAATGGGAGCAGGCAGGTTTGTTGCGTTCGTCAGTGGTTCGGCTGCATAAGGTGAACACAATAGAAAAGCGTTTGGTCAATCGTCGATTGGGAATTTTAACCCCTAGCGACTGGACGCAAGTTAGAGAAAGAACACAACAAATATGGTATTCTATTTGAGCAGGTTTTAAAAATTATTTACTTGCCAAATTTTTGAGGTGCGTTTTCACTAAAAAATGAACAAATCAAAAAGACGCAAAAATCAGTGGTCAAATGAACTAAACGACATCATTCGAGGCGCATCTGGCGGCTTTTTGTTCGGGATTCCCCTGCTTTATACGATGGAGGTTTGGTGGATCGGTTCGCATACTAAACCAGCGGAAATGTCGATCGCGATCGCAACTACTTTTATCGTCGTTTTCTTGCTGACTCGCACTGAAGGTTTTCGCAAAACTAAAGACATCCGCTGGCTAGAAGCTGCAATCGATACCGTAGAAGCGATCGCCATCGGCATTGTCTGCGCGGCTTTGATCCTGTTTTTGCTCAGGGAAATTACGCCGGAGACTCCACTGCAAGAAACTCTGGGGAAAATCATCTTTGAAGGCCTGCCCTTTGCCTTGGGAGTTGCCCTGGCGAACGGTTTCTTGAGTGGCGATCGCTATCAAAGCTCAGACAGTGACAGCGAACCTAATATTAACCCAACTTTAGCAGATATCGGCGCTACTTTAATCGGCGCGATGATCATTGCTTTCAACATCGCCCCAACTGACGAAATTCCCATGCTAGCGGCAGGTATTTCGCCGCCTTGGCAATTAGCAATTATCGCTGCTTCGCTGCTAATTTCCTACGGTATTGTATTTGTAGCCGGCTTTACTTATCAAGCAAAACGGCAGCAGCAGCAAGGGATTTTTCAGCGTCCCCTCAGCGAAACTGTCATGGCCTATTTAGTGTCGCTGGCGGCTTCTGCATTTATGATGTTTTTCTTCCAAAAACTCACTTTTGACGACCCGTGGTCGCTTTGGTTGAACTATACGTTAGTATTGGGATTGCCGGCGGCTGTTGGTGGCGCGGCGGGGAGGTTGGCGGTATGAGTAAAAGTAATAACGAACAGCAACAAAAAAGAACGCCTGCTGAATGGGTGACATTTGCGATCGCCTGCTCTATCCTTTTTACCATCACCGGGCTCGTACTCTACAACTGGGTGACTAAAAAGCAGGAACCTCCGATTATTTCTGTCACTCGCAACACGCCTATTCGCGAAAATCAAGGGCAATTTTACGTACCGTTTACAGTGACAAATACGGGTGGCGAAACGGCAGAATCAGTGCAAATTATTGCCGAACTGCGCGTCAACGGTGAAGTTGTAGAATCCGGCGATCAACAAATTGATTTTTTGTCAAGTGGCGAAACTCAAGAAGGAGCTTTTATTTTCAGCCGTAACCCGAGTCAAGGTGAGTTGATTGTGCGATCGAGCAGTTATAAACTACCTTAACAAACATCAAAATCGGCGGTTAAAACCTTTTCACCTCTGTGAACTCTTTCTCTTCCTACCCTACCATTCGGGAACCCCTGCCGGGAAAGAGAAAGGCTTCGCCGAACGCGCCCTTTGAGTCTTCGCGGTTCGTTCAACCTAAAAACCCCCTTGCGCGTTGGCATTTATTGCTATATGCCGCACAGGCGCGATTTCAATCGCTTTGGAATTGCGATATATCTAACGCTTCACGAGATTGTTTTCCCACTTCCAAACACAGCTCGAAATCAAATTTGTGCAGATATGAGCCGTAATTGGCACTAACAAATTCCCAGTAGCTAACACACTGTAACCCAACAGCAATCCGACAGCCGTTGCCCAAACAGCATAAGGCCACTGATCCATGCCTCCCAAGTGCAGAATACCGAAACAAAAACTCGATAAAACTAAACCGGTAACATTCAATCCCAAAGCAGACAGCATCACCCCACGAAATAGCAATTCTTCGCTAAGTCCAGGCAGCAGTCCCAGCCAAATCAAATCCGGCCAAAACAAAGGTTTTAGCACTACTTCCAAGTAAACATCCGCACTCCGGCGATAACCCGGCCAGAGGTGATAAACGATCGCACTGCCGCCTGTAATTGCCAGTCCCAGCGCAAATCCTTTGAGCAAGTCCATTCCTATCAATTTGACTGGCAAAAGCGATACCGATCCAAATAGCAACCACAATTTAGCTACCGCCAGCAACATAATTGCTGTCACGCCCATTGCTACTAAAACTTGGGTGCGCGTCAAAGGTTCAATTTCAGGATTTCCGGGAAGTTTTTCTGCCACTTAATCACTTTTAGATTTGAGGTTTGAGATTTTAGATTTGTTGAGTTTAGTCAGACAAACAACGCAGGGAGGAGATGTCTGCACCCAAGGAAGCTGGACTGATGCCGGCCCGCAAAGCGACCAAAACTCCGATCGCCTCTAAATATGAGTTTACCTGCAAAGCTTTGATTCCGAGTTTTTCTGGAGTCGCCTGCATCTGGGTTTTGTTGTCCCCCACAGCGATGATTTGTACCGACGATCGCCCACTTAAACTCAGAATAGCACTGCCGCCGCAGGCTGTGGCGGGTATTACCACCGCATCGACTCGATCGGCGGTAATTGATAATTGATTGTGCTGCTGGCTTTCTGGCGCTACGAATTGGGGAGCTTTGCTGAGGCCGGCAAGGACGCAAGGTAGGAAAGTATAGCCGATTTCCTCAGCAGCCGATCGCGGGGACAGGTGCGGATCGAGGGGAAGTGGGGAAAGCGCGGGGGCGTGGGCGCAGGGGATTTTAAACGTCCTGACGATGAGGTGGCTGATGACAGCTTCGGCGCCGGCGAGGGGGTCAACTCCTTTGCCGCGGCGGTAGTTTTCGAGGGCGAGGCTGCCTTCATCGTCGGGAAATCTGGCGACAACTGCGATCGCCTCTACTCTTGCTTGTTCAATTAATTTTTCTGCCGCGCGCAATAAACTGTCGGGATTGCCGATCGTCCCCCAGGATGCCCCCGATTCAGAAATACGCAATTCTACTTGCAGAGGGCGATCGGTTAAAACACAATCAGTTATATTCAAACCCAATGTAGCTCTCGCTGCATCAGCCGCTTGCAAGTGGCGCAACTGCAAGTCTGGTTCAATGCCAGCATCGAGGATTAAGCCGATGCGATTTTGATGTACCGGTTGCAGTCCCCAGCATCCGGCAGCAAATTTGTCAAGGGCGTAACCTTCAACGTAGAGAGCGTTAGGTATCGGCCAATAAAGTTGAGCGCCGTTGAGGACGTTGGGGTGAGTGAGCAGGGTGTCTGAAATTTGGGCGATCGCCCTAGCCACCGGCAGCGCATCTCCTGCAAACCCACCAATCGATGCTCCAACGCCTGTGGGGACTATCAAAACCACTGTCAAAGGGCGGGGGTTCACGGTGTTGCGGGGGATGCTTCCACGAGCACGTAGCCTTCTACCACAGCCTTTTGCCGATCGACATCCACGTCTGTGACGGCCCAGCGCAGGGGTTCGCCGTGCTTTTGCAGTTCAATTTCAATAGCCGAGTGCAGTTGCTCGGCGGTATCGTGGAGGTCAACTTCTGCGGAAATGAAATGGGTGGTCATAGGGCGATCCATAGTGGTTTTACCGCTAACGGTACTTAGGTCAATTTTAGCTTAGTGCTAGGATTTACCGAATTGGCGATCGTACACAATGTCTTCTTTTTCTGTTTCTATCTTCAAGTTCGATCGGGGATAAGCAACGCACAGCAATACATAACCTTCTGCCTGAAGATCGGGACTAACGCCCATACCATCAGCTTGATCGACCGTCCCTTCAATAATTTTACCAGCACAGGTAGTACAAACCCCCGCATTGCAAGAACTCGGCAACTCAATGCCGGCGTCATTAGCGGCGCGGAGAATTTGTTTATCTTCGGGTACTTCTACGGTATAGGTAGAGCCTTGGTGGATCAATTCAACAGTGTAAGTCTTAGACATATTTCAATTATTGGTTTTAATTCCCCAATTGGAATTTACGCTAGATTTGGAAACAAAGCAATCAGTATTTTACCGCTGTTTGTGCTTTTGTGCAAATTTATAACTGCTGTTTTTATTGATTATTTTTTTTATTAATTGGGTGGGGCGAGCGAGCGGCATTTTGTCAATGACTTTTTCACAAATTATTACAATCCTCACGGCGGAACTCTGCCACAAAGCACTTATACCTAATTAATTTTTGGCTTTCAAGCCAACAACTCATCAACCGCAACACTAAAACCCGGCAGCACTAGGTGACTGCTGACTGTAGAGCCCCGGTTAAAGGTTAACTTTTGAGTTTGAGTCACGATCAATATCCAGCGACTTTCTGGAAAAACAATCCAAGCTTCCAGACAACCTGAATCTAAATATTCTTGTGCTTTTAGAAATATTTCTTCCGCAATATCAGTAGGAGAAACTATTTCAGCAATTAACGGCGGACTTTGAGGCAAAGTAGGAACATCGCCATATTGTGAGACTAATTCTGGAGTCAGATAAGCTACATCAGGACGGCGCACTCGCCTGTCAGTACGGCAAGGAACTTCTGTATAAACTTCGCCTCCTTGTCCGCTAGAATCTTTGTAATTTCCCCAAGCACGATCTAGTCTTGATTGGATTCGACTGTGTTTTACTGTCATACCATTTTTCTCCGAGATTTGCCCGTCCACCCATTCCATATCATCGGCGGGACAGGCTATAAATTCTTCTAGAGAAACATTTTCTGATAAAACTGCTGCCATTACCATAGCCATTTACTCCCTTTTGCAGAATTCACTCGTATTGTAGCAATCTATTGGTAATTGGTAATTGGTAATTGGTAATTGGAACTAACAAATAACCTATGCCCTATGCCCTATGCCCTATGCCCTATGCCCCATGCCCAATTTACTCAATATCAATTTGATTGGGAGGCTTAGGTTGATTCTGTTTGTCATCGTTCAAAGTTTTGCGCCCAGAACTAGCATAATCTTTATAAAAATCCACAAACATCTTGGTTAACTGCTGCAAAGAAAGTTGTTCCCCATTAACTTGAGCTTTCATATAAGCTTTAAGCACTTCAATGTAAGCCAAACCGAGGGCAAGCGTGAGAGTTGCTGCGGTTGCACCGGAGATAGCACCGCCGACAACAGTACCCGCACCAGGAATCATTTTAATCAAATTAGTAACAATACTTCTGCCAACAGCAGTAACCCCGCCTGTGCCGCTAATAGCAGACAGCATCGCCGAAATAAAGCCCTTATCAAAGGGCATTCCAAAAATCACAGTAATATTAGCAATCATTGCCGTTTGCATCGTCATCAAAATCGGCGCATCAGCAAAGGGTACAGGAGTCGCACCGACAATTGCAGAACCTGCAACATAAGCACTTAGATACTTAAATGCCATATCTGATTTGAGCGCAATATTAGCAATTTGTTCTTTAACAAAAGCTTTTTTAGCTACTTCCGGCAACAGTTGAAAAGTTGCATCTACCAACTTATCTAAACCGTGAGATTTTACTGTATAATCCTCATCTATTTCTTCCGGCTCAGCCATGACGGGGATGATTTGACTGACGGGCAAATTCATGTGTTCCAGTTGCTTGAAAAACTCGCTCGGCTTTTTAGATGTAGTCTGAGTCAGCACTAAAAGAACTGGTACATCTTTGACTTCCATTTCTTTTAGCCAGTTTTCCTCCACAGATTCTATTCTATTGGCGCTGTGATTGATGCAGTACCAGATGACGTGAATGTGTTCTTTGGGGTGCAGGAGTCTTTGGTCTTCAATCAGTTTAGCAACGTTTAATTGAATAACTTTAATTTGTTCGGCATTGAGTTCGAGTCCGGGAGTATCGTAGACTGTAATTGGGCAATTCGGTTTGGTATATTGGCGAATGCCTTGAGTGATGGGACGGCCGACTCCGGTTTCTGCTAAGCGTTGGCGAAAAACTGAATTTATCAGGGTACTTTTGCCGACGCCGGTTTTGCCGATGACTAAAACATTGCACTGTCCCACTTGGTTTTCTGCATCTTTGAAGGCGTAGTAACTTCTATTTAAAAGCTCGTCTAAGGAAAAGTCGTCTGACATGGCGGTTTGCTCCGATAATGGTGGGAGATTAATTAAATACCACCGAATAGAATTCCGATGCTCTACAAACGAAGTCCGCGAAGGCGGACTGAGGAGTCTTAAGAATATTGTAGCAATTTGATTTAAGAACTGGTGCAACGGGTAGAGGAGAGTTTTGTGTCGCGTGCTGCTAAATGAAAGGTTGTAGAATTTAGTTTAAGCTAGCAATCGATCGACATCGATGCTAAACCCGATCAGGATTTGTTGGGTGCTGGCGGTATCGCCGGATCTAAATGTCAATATTTGATTTTGAGCCATGACAAATATTAAACGACTTTCTGGAAAAACTAGCCAGACTTCCTGACAGCTAGATTCTAAATATTCCTGTGCTTTGAGAAATACATCTTCAGCGATATCGGTGGGTGAAACTATTTCGGCAATTAAGGGAAAACTTTGGGGTAAAGTGGCAAGATTGCCAAATTGTGCAACTAATTCGGGTGTGAGATAAGCGACATCGGGGCGGCGAATTTGTTGGTTAGTGCGGCAAGGTGGTGAAATATAAACTTCTCCTCCTTGTTTGCTGGAAATCATGTAATTTGCCCAAGCACAACCCAGGCTTGATTGAATTTTACCATGCTTGAGCGTGGCTCCATTTTTCTCCACGAGTTGTCCGTCCACCCATTCCATGTTGTCGGGGGGATTAGCCATGAAGTCTTCTAAAGTAAAATTCTTCTGTGCAGCAGTAGCAGTGACCATAGTTATTTATTCGCTTTTAGTAAACTTACTTATTACTATTATGAGCGATCGCCCTTGCCAATCGCACTTTGACCCACACTGCTGAAATTATACTGTAACGCCGTCAGGCCGAGCAGCGTAGGCTGACTTGCTTCTAATAGCGACAGCTTTTAACTTATCGGTTGTCGGCATTACGGGTATTTCCGGCGATCGACTTATGCAAATAAATCAGTTCCTCGGCTCATTTTTACAGAACAGTACCCAGAGGGAACCTTACAATAGCGACATTCCCAATCACTAGGTTTTGGGTTGGGAGGTTGAGAATTACAAAGCATGGCAATTAACTGCTGCAAACGCTGTCTAAATTGCTCATTAACACACCACTTAGGAATATCTAAAATGCCATCTCGATAAACTAAGCGCCCGTGCGGAATGTGACCTTTAAACATATCTTTGGTTTCGGGGGCAAAGGGCAACATTGACATATAGAGGAGCACTTGCATTTTATGGGAATCTTTGCGCTTGCCGGTTTTGATATCTTCGACAACTGCCCAATCATCTTTGATAGCAATGATATCAGGTCGGCCGGCAACGCAGATATCAAAAATTTGACCTTTATATTTGAAAGAATTTTGATTTTCAACATAGACAGTGAAGCCTTCGGTTTGCAGTTGGAATGCTCGTTGAATCAGCTTTTCTTCATGTTCTGAGGGGGCATAGGTACTCGGTTGTTTTTCAAATTGATAGTGAGTTCGTTGCCATAATGCGTGTAGGCAATCTTTTTCGGTTGCTAAGACTTCGGCAATCGCAGTTACAGTGGCGTAGGGATTGAATCTTTTTTGCGCTTGTACTAGCTTCATAATCAACTTCCTTTTAGTTAAGATTCCAGGTTCATAGTTTCACTATAAAAAAGTTGACATAGTTGGCAATACCCTTGACATAGTTGTTTTTATAGCGAGTCAGTTTATTTAGTTAAAATAGTCTAAATAGTTGAAATAGTTTGAGGTTTTTAGTGCCTTTTATTTCTGCTAGGGATGTGCTAGGTTGAAAGAGAGGTTTCAGAAACCCGGTTTCTGGCTCGTTGCATAATCAGAGGTATCCCGATGACTCCTGAACCAAAAAAGTTTCTTGACGACATTGCCGCAGAAATGAAAACGCAGCCGGCGTTTAATGATAGAGAGTCATTATTTTTCCCGCTGCGCTTCGATAAAAATCGCCCTTTTGCAGTTCAACACAAAGAAATTGCTGAAAACTTAATGCCAAAAGATCCTCTTCTTGGAGGTGTAAATTATGTAAGTTCAATCGGCACAACGGTGCAAAATATTGTGAGTGCAATGGTAGGGAGATTAGAAACCGAACACAAAAAAGCAATTTCAGGTCTATATGAAGCGGAAATGAGAACCGATGGGGTTGATGTTGATAGCTTACTGAATGGAAAAAAGGGAGAAAAAGGTACTTGGGAAGTCGTTTATGATTGGCTGTGGCATCATAAATACCTACGGTGGCTTGATAAAAATGGCTGGCAAATTTTGCAGGAAAAAGCTAAATCGCCTCCCAATTGGCTACAGTTTTTAACCAAACAGGAAATGGCATCCGTGCAAAGGGGAACTAGAGCCTTAATTTTGCCTCCGCCTCCCCCTGCGGTACAGAAAACTACGCCAACAATTCCCGTAGAACAGTCTCTTTGGATGGTTATTGATTTAGAATTTGATAATTCTCAATTGCTGTTGTTGAATCGCAGCCAAGATGGGCAAGCTTTACTCTGCCCGTCTTCCGCTTATGCACCGCATCCGATAGTGGATAAATCGCCGATTTTGCTGCCTCAAAATGATGCTTGGGCTGGTAATAGAGAGGAAAAGTTTGTGTTTGGGGAAGCGGGAAAGGAGGAATTTTTAGCAATTGTGTTGGAGAAGCCTTTGAGTTTACCTTGGCTGACTCCCCGCGAAGATGAATCTTTACCGGAATGGAATGCTGAACGGATTAAGGAGTTATTTGAACAATTGGAAAAACAAGGCAATTGGCAAGTTTTTTATCAAAATTTTGATGTCGTGTAAACTGCCTAATTGTAGTTGGGAGTGATCGAAAAAATAATCACAGAGAATAGAGGAAAATAACCATGTACGAAAATCGCAGGGCTGCCTATTTGCAACTCATCCAAAAACTGCTCAAATCTTCTAAAGGGGAAGAATTGCAAATCTTAAACGCACACTCCGACTTACTCGACCCCGGACTTTTGCAAATCATCATTTTGATTGCTCAACAATTTGATGATAGCGACAACCAAAATCTAGCTAATTTTTTAACTAACCTTGCCTTGCGACTGGGGGAACTTCTCGGTAGTAATCAACAGCGAAGGAAAGTAAGAAAAGTAACAGCAGCTATTTTATTTTTGTGGGGGAAAGAGCAATTTTACATGAGGCAGTTTCTCATTGCTTTCCAATGCTGGCAACAGTCTCTTGTCATTTATCAAGCTACTCACGACCGACAATGGGAAGCCAATTCTCTGGGAAATTTAGGCATCGCTTACGACTTTCTAGGAGAGTCCGAACTTGGGATCGCCTGCCAAGAAAAGCAATTAGCTATTTATAGGGAAATCAAAGATCGGCAAGGGGAAGCCAATTCTCTGATAAATTTAGGCATCTCTTACTGTTCTCTCGGAGAATATGACCTTGCGATCAGATCCCACAAAGAATCTTTAGTCATTTGTGGGCAAATCAAAGACCGTCGAGGGGAAGCAGTTTCATTGGGAAGTTTAGGTGTTGCTTACAAATCTATGGGAAAATACAAAAGAGCGATCACCTACCACGAAATGTCTTTAGCCATTAAACTAGAAATCAAAGACCGCGAAGGGGAAGGGAATTCACTAGGAAAATTAGGCGACGCTTACTTCTATCTGGGAGAGTACGAACGAGCGATTACTTACTACGAAAAGTCTTTAGCAATTTGTGGGGAAATCAGAGACCGCCGAGGGGAAGCAAATTCACTGGGACGTTTAGGCGACGCTTACAATTGTCTGGGAGATTACCAGCGATCGCTCGCCTACCACGAAAAGTCTTTAGCAATTTGTGGGGAAATCAAAGACCGCCAAGGGAAAGCAAATTCACTAGCAAGTTTAGGCATTTCTTACCGTTCTCTTGGAGAGTACAAACTCGCGATCGCTTGTCACGAAAAGTCTTTAGCCATTTGTCTGGAAATTAAAGATCGGCAAGGGGAAGCAACTTCACTCGGAAGTTTAGGTAACGCTTACCTCTTCCTGGGAGATTGCAAACGAGCGATCGCCTACTACGTCAAGTCTTTAGCTATTTGTTTGGAAATCAAATACCGCATTGGTGAAGTTGCTTCTCTCAACAATCTTGGTAACGCTTACCGCGAATTGCAGGAAACAGAGTTAGCAATACAAAAATATCAAGGTTGCCTAGAAATTGCTACCCCCGAAACCATGCCACCCGAATCCTTTACAGCCGGCCATAACCTCGGTAACATTGCTTTGATCAAAGGCGACTGGCATCTCGCCTTAGAAGGATACGAACCCGCTATAAAAGCCGTCGAACAACTCCGCAAAGGATCAACCACCGACGATCGCCGCCAAAAAATCATTGCAGAAGCCCTCTCAGTTTACGCCAACGCCGTCCAATGCTACATCAACCTCAAACAATACGATCGAGCTGTCGAAACCGCCGATCGCTCCCGATCGCGCCACCTCGCCGACTTATTCGCCAGCAAAGACCTCTACCCCCAAGGCGAAATTCCCCCAGAAGTCGAAGCATACTATCGCCTGCAACAACAAAGCGATCGCTTGCGTATTTCTGAAAATGACGGTACAAAAGCGATCGCCGCCACTCGCCAACCAATCCCCAACGGCGACGCTATCATCGAAAAAATTAAAGAATTAGAAGCAGAAAAACAGCAAGCTTGGCTAAAAATTCGCAGCAAAGACCAAGTTTTGGCGGCTCAATTGCAACCAGCCCCCCTCAGTTTCGACCAGATGCAAGCCTTAATTCCCGATGCCGAAACCGCCATCCTCAATTTTTACACCACTGCTGAGCATACCCACATTTTCATCTTGCGCCAAAGTCAAGCAACCAAACTCCACACCTGCGAAGGTCAAGGACTTGAAACCTTGCAAAATTGGCTATTGAACAACTGGTTAAGGCCTTATGTCGAAAACAAAACCGCATGGAAAAATCAAATGGGTGAATTTCTCCCAGAACTCGCTAACCGCCTGCAAATTAATCAACTAATTTCCCAACATCTCAACGGCATCAAAGAACTGATTATTATCCCTCACCTGTACCTGCATCAAATCCCCTTTGCTGCCTTACCATTAAACGAGATTCCCATTCCCCAAAGTGATACAGCTTCCGACAAAACACGCGGCTTAAAACCTCTGAGCAAACCCACCATCACCCCTACGAAAACCCCGCCCCAAAAACAACCCGAGTACCTCAGCGATAAATTCCGCATCCGCATCGTTCCCAGTTGCCAAATTCTCAACTTTTGCCACCAGCGAGGCAACCTCAAACCTGCGACAATGGGAATCGTAGAAAATGCCACAGGCGACCTCGTTTGCGCTGGCTACGAGTGCGAAACCCTGGCAACCATGCACCAAATTGATAAAAATTCCCGCCTCGAATATGAGCAAGCGACGATCGGCAACTATCACAACTTACTCAACCAAGTGCAAGTCCTTCATTCCAGCCATCACGCCAGTGCCGATCTGAATAATTCCCTAGAATCAAAACTGCATTTATTTGATGGCGATATCAACCTCGGTCGTGTTTTTACCTGGAGATTTACCGACTTAGCTGAAGTGTTCCTATCTTGCTGCGAAACTAATTTAACTTTTACCCAAATTACCGACGATCCGCTCTCCATTGCTAGCGGTTTTCTCTGTGCGGGTGCGCGAAATGTGGTTAGTACCTTGTGGGCTGTGGATGATTTAGCAACCGCTTTATTTTGCATTTTATACTATCAGGAAAAGCAGACTAATAGCCGATCGCAAGCGCTGCAAAAAGCACAATTTAAGCTACGCAACTTGACAGGTGATGAGTTATCTAGTAAATATAAACCCCTGTTAGAGGATTATTTTGAGCAACAAAAAGGAGAAAAACAAGCAGAAATTGTCAAAAATGTGCGATTGCGTTTAGACTGGCTTTGTCGGCAAGAATTGCCGTTTGTCAGTCCCTATAATTGGGCGGGGTTTATGTCGCAGGGTTTGGCGTAGGAGAAACAGAGGTCAAGAAAATCATCTTTTCGCCCAAAAAAAAGCGCCTGAGTTGCCTCAGACGCATACCATAAAATCAACAAATTGTCAACCCTAACCTAACCGTTCAAAGCCTCAGCACCGCCGCAAACTTCCAGGATTTCCTGAGTAATTGCCGCTTGCCGCGCCTTGTTATAAGTCAGCGTCAAACTACCGATCAAATCGCTAGCATTCTCACTAGCATTGTTCATCGCCGTCATCCGCGCAGCCAACTCGCTAGCAGCAGACTCTTGCAAAGCCCGCAGCAATTGGTTGTTCAAATACAAGGGCAAAAGAGCCTCCAGAATTTGCGCCGGATCTTGCTCGAAAATCATGTCTCTGGGCAAACTCTTCGTAGGTGAAGCAACCTTCTCCCGCGATACTTGAAACTGTCCGCCTTGCGATGTCAAGCGGAAGATTTCATCATCAGGAGTTTCCAAACCTTGGGGGTCGAGGGGCAGCAAAGTTTGAATTACCGGACGCGAACTAATTAATGACACAAACTTGGTGTAAATTAGCTCAACTCTGTCCACAGTTCCTGACAGGAACAAAGAAAGCAATTCGTCAGCAATTTGTGCCGCTTCCGGTGCTGTGGGAATTTGTTCTAAGTTAGCGTAAGTAGCATCGATCGGCTGTTCGCGGCGCTGGAAATACTGAGTAGCTTTGCGTCCTACCAACACGTATTTGTAGTCTAAGCCTTCAGCTTTGATTTCCTTAGCGCGATTTTCGGCGTATCTGATGATGTTGCTGTTGTAGCCGCCGCACAAACCCCGATCGCCCGAAACTACCAACAGTCCCACCGATCGCACTTCGCGTTTTTTCAGCAGCGGCAAATCCAGGTTTTCAAACTGCAAGCGTTCCGCCAAACCGTACAATACCTCTGCCAGTCGATCGGCAAAAGGACGAGTAGCAGTCACCTGTTCTTGAGCGCGGCGCACCTTTGCAGCGGCCACCAAGCGCATTGCTTCTGTAATCTTTTTAGTGTTCTTGACCGACTTAATGCGATCGCGAATAGTTTTCAGATTTGCCATAACTTTCTCCTTACATCCTTGCCCGCATCTTCTTAATTAAAACCGCAGATTAACGCAGAGTAACGCAGATTAACTTCAGATTATCTGCGTTAATCCGCGTTCATCTGCGGTTCAAAATTCCTACTTGTCTACGCAGAAACTAGAAAACTTTGCTTGTATTCAGTGATGCCTTCTTTCAGCAGCTTCTCAGCTTCATCAGTCAAAGCTTTTCCGCCTTGAACAATTTCGCCGTACTTCGGCTTGCTAGTCCGCAAATAGTCGCGCAAACCAACAGTAAACTTGCTTACTTTGTCCACATCGATGTCATCCATGTAGCCGTTAATGCCAGCATAGATCACAGCCACTTGTTCGTTCATCGGCAGAGGCGAGCTTTGAGGCTGTTTCAACAGTTCCCGCAAGCGCTGACCGCGCGACAATTGATTTTGAGTAGCTTTATCCAAGTCAGAAGCAAACTGAGAAAATGCTGCCAGTTCTTCAAACTGCGCCAATTCCAATTTCACCTTACCGGCTACTTTTTTCATCGCCTTAGTTTGAGCTGCCGAACCAACCCGCGATACCGAAATACCGGGGTTTACTGCCGGACGCAAACCAGCGTTAAACAAGTCAGAAGAAAGGAAGATTTGACCGTCGGTAATCGAAATTACGTTCGTCGGAATGTAAGCAGAAACGTCACCAGCTTGGGTTTCGATAATCGGCAAAGCTGTCATGCTGCCTTCGCCCAACTCGTCGCTCAATTTAGCAGCGCGTTCTAGCAAGCGAGAGTGCAGGTAAAACACGTCTCCGGGATAAGCTTCGCGACCGGGAGGACGGCGCAGCAACAGAGACATTTGGCGGTAAGCTTGTGCTTGTTTGGAAAGGTCATCGTAAATGACCAAAGTGTGCTTGCCTTTGTACATGAAATACTCGGCTAAGCTAGCACCTGTGTAGGGAGCCAAATATTGCAGGGTTGCGGGGTCACTAGCGTTGGCTGCTACTACGATCGTGTAGTCCATCGCGCCCTTTTCTTGCAGGACGTTGACGATGTTAGCTACTGTAGAAGCTTTTTGACCGATCGCTACGTAAACGCAGATCACGTTTTCCGATTTTTGGTTGATGATTGTGTCGATCGCGATCGCAGTTTTACCGGTTTGTCTGTCACCGATAATCAGTTCCCGCTGTCCTCTTCCCACCGGAATCATCGCATCAATAGCGGTAATTCCTGTTTGCATCGGTTCGTAAACAGAACGGCGAGAAACAATCCCCGGTGCCGGAGATTCAATCAAGCGAGATTCAGTAGTTTTAATTTCTCCTTTGCCGTCAATCGGACGGGCCAAAGCATCAACTACCCGTCCCAACATTGCTTCACCCACGGGGACTTCAGCAATTCTGCCAGTAGCAGTAACTGCCGAACCTTCTTGAATGCCGAGGCCTTGGCCCATCAACACTGCACCCACGTTATCTTGTTCGAGGTTCAGTGCAATGCCCACAGTGCCGTCGGCAAATTCTAGCAATTCCCCAGACATGGCTTTATCCAAGCCATAAATCCGAGCAATGCCGTCGCCTACTTGCAGAACAGTACCGACGTTAGAGACTTTTACGTCTTGGTCGTACTGCTCAATTTGCTGGCGAATAATGCTGCTAATTTCGTCAGGTCTGATTGCTGCCATGTTAGTTATTATTTGTCAGTTGTCAGTTGTTAGTTGTCAGTTGTACGTCGATGTTTTCGGCCAGAAAGAATTGGGATTTGGTAATAAGCATTTGGGAATAACAACTAAAAAACAGAAATTAATTTCTTCCTGCTTCCTGTTTGATTCTTCCTTCTTCCTTCTTCCTTCTTCCTTCTTCCTTCTTCCTGCTTCCTTAAATCAGGAATTCAAGCGAAGTCCCAAACGGCGCAATTGTCCCCGCAGGCTGGCATCAATTACTTGAGAGCCTACTTTGATTACCACACCGCCGATTAAATCTGCGTCTATTTTGGTTTCAATTTCTACGCTTCTAGCGCTGGTCATCGCCTGCACTTTCTCGCGAACAGTCTGCTGTTGAGCGTCTGAAAGCGGGACAGCCGATGTAACTTCAGCCAATACTGTTTGGTTGAGTTCTCGGAGCCTTGCCAAGTATTGTTTCCCAATTCCTTCTAAAAAAAGAATTCTTCCTTTGTCTACTAAAAGCTTCAGAAAGCTGTGCATCAAGGGGCTCATTTCTTCACCCGCTATTTGCTGAATCACAGCTTTTTTAGCATCCGGTTTGATCAGCGGATTGGCTAAAAATTGACGCAAGTCTTCCGAACCTTCTAGCAGGCTCAGCAAGGAACGAATATCTTCGCCGAACTTCTCTGAGAGATTACTGGACTGAGCCAGTGACATCAAGGCAGATGCGTAAGGCTGTAAGACTTCTGTGCTAACTGTACTCACGTTTTAGCCTCCCAGTAACGCAATGCTGCGATCGATTAATTGGTGTTGAGCGCTGTCGTCCAAGCTAGTTTTTAGCTGGCTTTCCACCTTTGCTAATGCCAGAGATACAACCGCCGATCGCAGTTGGGCGATCGCTCTTTCCCGCTCCGCTTCCAACTCTTGACCTGCTGTTGATCTCATTCGTTCAACGTCCTGCGCTGCCTGAGCTAGAATTGCTTCTTTTGCTTTCTTGGCAGTTTCTTCAGCAGCGGCACGAATTCGTTCCGCTTCTGCTTGCGCTTGAGTCAATTTTTGCTGTTGCTCTGCTAGAGCTGCTGCTGCATCTTTTTGGCGTTTTTCTGCTTCTTGAATCGCCTCTTGGATAGCCGAACGCCTCTCTGTCAGGATTTTACCTACAAATCCGCGCCCGAAATAAAACAGCACTGCAATAATAATGACCAGGTTAATCAGGTTGGTTTCTAAAATATCGAAATTTAAACCGAAACCACCTTCGTGGCTAGCTTCTGTGGCTAGCAATAAAACAGTCCCCATGATACTCTTCCATAATTGCGCGTGCAGATTGGGTGAAGCGATTTTAGATTTGAGATTCCATCAAAAATCTAAAACTCTTCTGTCTCGCTATTTGGCCAGCGACTGCCCTAATAGCTTTTCGAGAATTTGGCCGCTGAGCGCGTCTACTTGTTGTTCTAGTGAGCGCATTGCTTCTTGCTTTTGCTGCTCTATTTCTTGCCCAGCCTTTTCTCGCGCGACTTGAGCTTCTTGTTGAGCCTCAGCTACTTTTGCTGCCCCAATTTTTTGGGCATCAGCTTGAGCAGCAGCAATTACTGATTGAGACTGTTTGCGAGTTTCTCCCAGTTTTTGCTCGTACTGCTGCGCTAGTTGCTGAGCTTTTGCCAAGCGTTCTTGAGCGGAGACTTGAGTGTTGCGAATGTAATCGGCGCGATCGTCAATTGACTTGCTGAGCGGCTTGTAAAAAATTACATTCAAGACTGCGACTAGAATTAAAAACTGCACCGCCATCAGAGGCAGCGTAGCATCTATATCAAACAGTCCCCCTTCCTTAGCCGCTTCTTCAACTGCTAGTAATACTGTCCAGTGCATCATGATTTTTTGACGGCTTCCATCTAATTCGCTTAATCGATTTTAGATTTGAGATTTTGGATTAGAATCGCCAAAACCTCAAATCTAAAATTTTCAATTATTATGCGAAGGGGTTGGCAAACAGCAGCACTAGGGCTACGACCAAACCGTAAATTGTGAGCGCTTCCATGAACGCCAAACTCAACAGCAAGGTGCCGCGAATTTTACCTTCTGCTTCCGGCTGACGGGCAATCCCTTCTACAGCCTGACCTGCTGCATTTCCTTGACCGATGCCAGGGCCGATTGCAGCTAAACCTACTGCCAAAGCGGCGGCAATTACGGAAGCGGCAGCAACTGTTGGGTTCATGATGATTTTCCTTATCTAAAGTACAAAATTGAGAACAGAAAGTCTAGAGAATTGTCCGATGTGACGGGAGGAAGTTTGAGTTCAGAAATTTTCTTTTTCCTCCTTCATTCTTCGCCGTTTATCGTTAGTTAATCGTGGTGTTCTTCGCCGTGACCGCCTTCTAGAGCTTCACCTATGTAGGCTGCGGCTAAGGTTGCAAAAATCAAAGCTTGAATTGCACTGGTAAATAGTCCCAGAACCATCACTGGCAGAGGAACAAATAAAGGCACTAGCAACACTAGCACTCCGACCACCAACTCGTCCGCAAGAATGTTGCCAAACAAACGGAAACTTAGGGACAGAGGCTTAGTGAAATCTTCTATGATTTTGAACGGCAACATGAAAGGCACCGGTTCAACATAGTGGGCGAAATACCCCAAGCCGCTTTTGCTGAGACCTGCATAAAAATATGCTAGAGAAGTCAGCAGTGCAAATGCTACCGTCGTGTTGATG
Source organism: Microcoleus sp. Pol8_D6 (assembly GCF_036700965.1). Taxonomy (NCBI): domain Bacteria; kingdom Bacillati; phylum Cyanobacteriota; class Cyanophyceae; order Oscillatoriales; family Microcoleaceae; genus Microcoleus; species Microcoleus sp. Pol8_D6. The sequence goes on from NZ_JAUBPW010000041.1 coordinate 19,735, forward strand.
TCAGCGGTAGGAGCTCCCAATTCGCCTGATGGCAGCTTAATCAGCTTCCAAGGAATTAGAGCGCCAGACCAGTTTGACACAAAGATGAACAGAAATAATGTACCAATAAACGGTACCCAAGGGCGATATTCTTTTTCCCCAATTTGGTTTTTAGCCAAGTCCCGAATAAATTCCAGCGCATACTCCATAAAATTTTGCATTCCGCTGGGAATTCGCTGGATTTTGCTGGTTCCTAAAATCGAAACTACGACTAAAACAGCAATTACAAACCACGAGGTTAGAAAAACCTGTCCATGCACTTTCAGATTGCCGAGTTGCCAGTACAACTGCTGGCCAACTTCCAATTTGGCGAGGGGGAAACGATTAAAGGTGTTTAGAACGTCAAGCATTGCCATTCAACGGGCTTCCCCATACAAATCGATGAGTTGAGTTTTGCTCTTCTTACCTGACTTACCTGTAATCTAGTGCTAATGCACTTCGGATCACGTAAACCATCAGCGCAGCTTTGTAAGTCAGAAATCCCAAAAATATCGGTAAAATCTGTAGCTGATTCCACTGTGTTCCTACTATCATCACCGCGAAAAACAGACCGAGCCTTGTCTTGCTGATGCGTTGATTTTGGCTGCCGATTCGTTCAACGTCTCTAGCCAACATCTTTAAGTAAACCACACCTGTGACCGCCCCAAGCAAATAATTCAGGGCAATGTTAAGGGAGTAAAAAATCCAAACGGAGATAAAAATAATCGCCGTAAAAGCAAGGGTGTACGCCAACAACTCTTGTTGAAGGCGATAAAAGTCTTGCATGGGATTCGTTGTCTCGGACGAGACTGTCGAGACTGTCGAGACTGTGCCAGCTTGAGGAATATCCTCGGTTGCTGGTGTGGGTTCGGTGGGTGTGTTTTGCGTGTTCACGAAGCTCAGAAACTAATGCAGGTAGCAGGCGAGTGCTTTGCAAACTCAGAAAAATAATACCACGCTGCGGTAACAATACTTAAAATAAAATTAATCATATTTTCGGAATTTGGTTCCGGGCGCTTCGGAAACCTCAAGCCGTTAAATGTCCGATCGACCTTACCCTAAATCTTCCACCGCCAGATAACACTTTTTTACACATTGTTCTCGTCTTTCTCACTAAGTAAGCCTCACGTAGTGAGAGGGTACACAGGACGATCGCACGAATCGATGAGGTAACTCTCCCTTGTCTGCCTCTGCGCCCTACAAGAGTTAATTCAAATTCGATCTCATTCAATAACCTTAAACTCTTGAAGCGCCGGGATGAAATTTTTATTCTCGTGACTCGATCGACTAAGCTTAATCAAAGCAAATCGCTGTAGAGGCTGCAAACTCGCCCACTGGGCCAAAGAAATTGTCACGCCGAGCTCTTGCGCTTTTGCAGAAACCGACTCCGGTACAGTTGCAGCATCCATCCACGGGGGATTTTCATCAACAGCCAAATCAGTTCCCGGTTTGCCTGTCTGTTGAATTAATATTTGATTTAGCTGTTCTCGGTAATCAATAATTTCTGCTTCTGTCAAGCAAGGTAACTCTACAAGACTTTGCCGTTCTGCTTGGTTAAAATGATTCCAATCCTGCAACTTCAATTTAATGCCGCAAGTATCTAACTTGAGACGTACTTGCATGGGGATGCAGCGCAAAGCTTCGACAAAATCAGCTTCAAATTCAAAGAATGTCATAGATGTATAGACTTGCAAACTAGATTTTTTTTATTAACCGCAGAGGACGCAGAGAGCACAGAGTAAGAGAAAAGAGAGAAATCGATGCAGGTTTTTTGCTTTCTATCAATAATTGCAGAAAATGCGATCGCCATTTATAATTAAATAATATTACAAACTATTGACATGGATACCGTAGACTACCTTCGGATTAGTTTAATAGACCGCTGCAACTTCCGCTGTCTCTACTGTATGCCGGAAGGTAGCGAGTTGGACTATGTATTGCAGCAGCAGTTGTTAACTCACTCGGAATTGCTAACTCTGCTGCGGGAAGTTTTTATACCTGTGGGATTTACCAAGTTTCGCTTGACTGGGGGGGAACCGCTGCTGCGGCCTGGGGTGGTGGAATTGGTGAGGTCGATCGCATCTTTGCCCGAAACGCGAGATTTGTCAATGACAACTAACGGCTTTTTGCTGGCGGGAATGGCGGAAAATCTCTACAATGCTGGTTTGCGCCGGATTAATATTAGTTTGGATTCCTTGGAACCGGAGACTTTTGATAAGATAATTGGCAGTCGGGGACGATCGCGATGGACGCAGGTTTGGGAGGGAATTCAAGCAGCTTATCAAGCTGGATTCGACCCGCTGAAACTGAATGTTGTGGTAATTCCCGGTGTGAATGACGGCGAAATATTGGATTTAGCGGCGTTAACAATTAACCGGAATTGGCACGTTCGTTTTATTGAGTTTATGCCGATCGGGAATGGGGATTTATTTGGCGATAAAGGTTGGGTAGCATCGGCCGAATTGCGGCAACAAATTAACGACAAATACGGGTTAGCTGAGTCGGGTGTTCGCGGAAATGGGCCGGCGGATGTGTTTCAAATTCCGGGGGCGAAGGGCACTTTAGGATTTATTAGCCAAATGTCCGAGTGTTTTTGCGATCGCTGCAACCGGATGCGTTTGTCTGCTGACGGGTGGCTGCGGCCTTGTCTGCTGAACGAAACGGGTCAAATTGACTTAAAAACTGCTCTGCGTGGTGGGACTCCTACAAGCGAATTGCGCGATCGAGTGCGGCACATATTAGAAATTAAACCGGAGATTAATTTCAAGCAGCGAGATTCGGGAACTACTCAAGGAAGTTACAGCCGCACCATGTCTCAAATCGGCGGATGAACTGCCCGAAATCGATAATTTAGTTGGTACACTTAAGACATCATCCAATTTTGTAAGTCAGATGAACACCATCTCGATCGCCATTTCAGACCTGCTGATGCTGAAGCTACAAAAAGTTGCTGCTGAGATGAATGTATCCATCGAAGAATTAGTCTTGATGAACATTGAAAGCTCGATCGCGCAACGAGAAAATCCCGCAGCAAATACCGATAGAGATATCTTCAATAAAAATGCTGAAATTTCGAGCCAGGTAATTGACAAATTTTATACTCTTGCTACGGAATGGGAAAGTCAAGTTGCGGGAATGTCTTCCACAGCTCAAATGTCTCAGCATCCTGCATATCAGGAAATCATTAATATGGGATCTCAAGTCGTGCCGCTGTTGCTATCGGAACTGCAAAAAAATCCCCTTTACTGGTTAGCTGCATTGAATGCAATTACGGGTGAAAATCCCATTAAACCGGAACAAAGGGGAAGGGTAAAACAGATGGCATCAGCTTGGATAGAGTGGGGTAGTGATCGAGGCTACGCGATTGAAGAGAATGTATAGAAGACCGGAACTTGAAATTAAATGGCCTAACTTGTCTCACACTGATTATCGAGTTACTAGCCAAAAGTCACAGGAATATAATTGCTTTGCATGGGCTGCTGGTGAAGAAGATCGCTGGTGGCAACCGATACCGGGAGAGCAATTCTATTGGCCAGAAGGCGTGCCGCAAGAGGAGACTTTAGACGCATATATTCAGGCTTATCAAACACTGGGATATGAACTTTGTAATGGTGATATATTAGAAGCTGGATATCAAAAAATAGCAATATATGTTGATTCTAGCGGTATCCCTACTCATGCAGCCAGACAGTTACCTAATGGTAAGTGGACAAGTAAACTTGGATGGTTGGAAGATGTTGAACACGAATTGGATGGATTGACAGGCGACAGGTATGGAGTTGTCGGTCAAATTCTTAAATGTGCGATAAATTAGGGAAAGGCGATCGCTTTAACTCAACCCAATTTACAAATAATTATATTAAATGCGATCGAGTGCGGCACATATTAGAGATTAAACCGGAGATTAATTTCAAGCAGCGAGATTCGGGAACTACTCAAGGAAATTACAGCCGCACAATGTCTCAAATCGCCGGGTGAACTAACCGACATAGAGCGCTGAAGAAATAAAATACTTAAGGCAATACTTGAGTATAATTGTCACAGTATTCGATTCTCAACAAACTCGATGACCATCAAGCCGATTCGGTGGGTTGGCCTTGCCCGCGAAGAAATCCAATCTCTTCCTGAAGATGCCCGAAAAGAAGCCGGTTTTTCACTTTGGACTCTCCAGCAGGGCATACAACCACCAGACTTTAAACCGATGTCGATCGTAGGTAAAGGCGTTGAAGAAATTCGGATTCGGACAGAAAATGCCTATCGGGTTTTCTATATTGCTAGATTTGAAGAAGCTATTTATGTGCTCCATGCCTTCCAAAAGAAAACTCAGAAAACAGCCAAGAAAAATATCGAAGTTGGGCAGAAACGCTACCAAGATTTGTTACAAAATCGTTTAAACTCAAGAGAACCGGCACAATGAGCGAAAATACTATTATCCAAGCAGCCGATAATATCTTTCTAGACCTCGGATTTTCAGCCGAAGAAGCTGATAACTTACTAATCCGATCGCAACTAATTCTCGCCCTGACTCATCAGATTAAAGAGCGCGGTTGGACTCTCGATCAAACGGCTCAACATCTCCAACAGTCCAAGGATCGAATCAAAGCTCTAACTCAAGGTAAAATAGGGCAGTTTTCCGTTGACAGTCTGATTGCAATGCTCAATAAAGTAGGTATGACTGTCAAAGTCGAAATTTGCCCCAAGGTAGCTTAGGTAAAAATTATGCAATTTGGCGCATTCTACAACTGAAACTCTCCTCCCAAAACTTGTCCAGCCGTCAAATTCAACTGCGGAAATGTTGGAGAAACAAGTGTTTGTTCCCCTTGAAACATCCCAACTTCCACATACTCACCCGATTCTAGTTGAAGTACGGCTACAATTTGCTCTTGAGGGTCAACAATCCAATACTCAGGGATACCCCGCGCTGCATATTGAGCTCGTTTAGTAATGTAATCGCGATCGCGCCCAATTCTCCCAGGACTAACAACCTCAACCACCAACTGAGGAGGCGGCATATCAAGGGTGATAGTTAGCCTAGATGCTGTCAGCAAGATGTGTTCTGGCCGCAAAATCACTAAATCGGGGTAACGGTTAGCTGCGTCGCCCTCGCGCAGGATCGGAACTTGGATTTCGCACATATGTGTTTTGATACACCGCCAAGGGATGCCAGTATTGACGAGGACTAAAAACAGATAGCTGACAATGGCGTTGTTGGGTTCAGATTCTGGTGGCAATGTTACTAAGTCTCCGTCAATTAATTCGTAGCGGTTGTCGGTGTCGTCCTCATAGGTGAGGTACTCTTCAAAGGTAAGTTTTTGTTTGTGGGCTTGTATCATCTTTTACCTTCCAAGATTGTTATTGTTATTAAAATATTTACACATCCGAGGGAAGTGGCGGCCGCAGTGATTTTCATTGAATTAACAAGCTGGGTAGCACTGTCCGATCGACACGGGGCGATCGTCTCGACATCTCCGACACTTGGCACGGCTGCCACGGCTCCAAAATTGCACCATTTAGGGCGGTGTGGGTGAGTTTGAGGTAGATTGGATGGTGAGGACTGCCACGGCTGGCACAATTGCACCTAACCACGGTTGGAGCGGTGGGAGTGTTGCGGGTCTAGCGCGCGCGGTCGCTCGGAGCGATCAAACTGTTGCCAGTGTCGGAGCGGTGGCGGTCTAGCTTTTTTGCGTCACACTCGCACGTCACAACAGCACCGCCCCGACACTGCCAGCACCGCCACTGACCGCAGGGGCAATCGCCTCACCACCGCCACCACCTAACACCACACCAGCGCCGTCTATTTGCGCGTTTAACCCCTCTCTATCCGCTCTCGTGCCGAGATATGTCAATGGTATATACTTGTTGTTTATCTATAAGTTATTTACAATGTTGTCTGGGCTGGTAGAGCGCACACTACTTGGAGGTTTTATGTATCGCGTTGAATATTTAGTTATTGCAGCGGTAAGTATTGTTTTTATATTGCTAGCGAATTTACTTAAAGTATTTAGTAATGATTTTTTTCGACTTCTCTATTCGTTTGGTGTAATAGTAGGCATAGGGTTAGTATTTTGGATATTTTTCACAAATAGTGGTAAAACTTTTGCTCGCAATTACAATAGTAAGTTACAACGGACACTAACAGCCGAAGGTAAATTATTTGCCCAAGGGGAATCTTTAATTAGTGAAATTCCTTTCGACTATTTAATGAATAAGTTTAGAAATCTTTCTACTTTTTCTGAGGTAGCTGAATGGGATAAAGAAGCTGAAGTTGTTATCGCTGAAATAGTTGATAAAATAAAACTTTTAGATACGGTTGTTTTGCAGTACAGTAATGTTAATACTGCTACACAAACAAAATTCAAGCAAAAGTATCAAGAAATTCTAGAAAACATGGCATTAAAATTGCAGGAATCTATAGATTTCACTCCTAATAATTCAGATCAACAAAAAGCATTACTAAAAGAATTATCTTTTACCAAAAAAGAGTTGCAGTTGCAGAAGAAAGAGGTTACATCTACCATGAAGAATGTTAACGAAAGAGCGCGTTCAAAAAGTGTTCGTGCTGGCGGTAATTTTTTAGGTATTTATAATTCTAAAATTGCAGCTAGCGAACGACGTAATATTCGTTATCAAAGGGACGCACAGTTAAGACCTAACGAAGCGAGGAAAGCTGCTATTGAACGTCAAATTTTACAAATTGAAAAAGATATTCTATCAGTAAAACGTTTTACTAAATAATTATTTTTATCCATTGTTATCTAGGGAAGTACCCTGCCTATCGTTATATTCTCGTAGGGACAGGGTGAAAGCCTTTGTCCCTACACTTCATCAACCTGGAATAGGTTGTATCAATTGCGCGATTGTTGGATATTGCGAGAAACATTACCAATCGCGTCAATGGCGTATTTGTTTCCTAAATTAAACGCTAAGGCTCGCTTGAAATTGACTAACGCGGTTTGGTAGTCTTTCTGTTTCATTCCTGCGTATCCCAAATTCATACAGGTTTTGAAATCTGGACAAGTACCGGGTATCGCCATCACGTAAGGCTCAACAACGTTAATTTGCGTAAATGCTTTGATATCTTCTGGTTTGAGGAGTAAGGCTTGCTGAAAATAGTTGAGCGCTTGGGCTGGATTCGACTTAAGTTGCGTTTCCCCGCGACTCATGCAGTCGTTGAACGTCAGACAAACGCCTTCCGAACCTCCGCCACTGGGTGAACGAGAACCAGAACCGGAAGAACCCGACCCAGAACCGGAAGAACCCGACCCAGAACCGGAAGAACCCGACCCAGAACCGGAATTGTGACAATGGTATCCGCTTGTGCGACTGGTATGACATCCCTTGGCATCAGTGCCACCAGGACTTGCCCAGCTATTGTCCGTGAGCGAGATAGTCGATAAAGCTAATAAAGCAGCAGTTAGGGCTTTGGATACCTTGTGATTAATTTTCATGAGGTGTCATAGTGGTTTGGTATTTTGGTCAAACAAGCCGTAGATGCTGCGAAATCAAGAGCGAGTTACGATCGCGTTACGATCTATCCTACAGCGCCTGACATAAGAATCCACATTAGTGTGTTCTTTTTCTGCCGTATCCTGATTTTTGTCGTTTTTTCAAATAGGCTAAATTTAATTGTCACAATAAAATAAATGTTACGGAGAGACAAAGGATATGACGCTAAAGGAAGCAGGGCGACGAATTGACCAAGCAATCGAGGAAAAATTGACGGAACTGGATTTGGCTGGGTTGGGCTTAAAAAGATTGCCGGAGCAGATTGGCAAGTGTACACAGCTTAAGACCTTGGTATTGGGGAAGTGGGATGAGGAAAAAATAAAATGTGTGGGAAATAAGCTAACTAAGTTTCCTGATGGTGTTCTTCAATTACCCAACTTACAAACCCTTGACCTTGCTTGCAATCAAATTACCTTCATCCCAAAAGCTATAGGGCAATTGTCGAATCTGATAGAGCTTAACCTCAGTAGAAATAAGATTACCTCTATTTCAAAATATCTTGGGCAATTGTCTAATCTGAGAATACTTCACCTCAGTGACAATGAGCTTACCTCCATTCCAGAGTCGCTTGGGCAACTATCCAATCTGAGATGGCTTGACCTCAGTCGCAATCAGATTACCACCATCCCAGAGTCGTTCGGGCAATTGTCTGATTTGATAGTGCTTTACCTCAATAACAATAAAATTACCTCTATTCCAGAGTTGCTATGGCAATTGTCCTATCTGAGAGTGCTTCACATCGATAACAATGAAATTACCTCTATCCCAGAGTTGCTCGGGCAACCGTCCAATTTGTCAGTGCTTCACCTTAATAACAATGAAATTACTTCCATCCCAGAATCGCTTGGGCAAATGTCCAATCTGGTTGAGCTTGACCTGGATAATAATGAGATTACCTCCATCCCCGAGGCGATCGGGCAACTGTCCAATCTGATATTCCTTGACCTTAATTACAATGAGATTACCTCCATCCCCGAGGCGATCGGGCAACTGTCTAATCTGAGACGGCTTGATCTCGGTAACAATGTGATTACCTCCATCCCAGAGGCTCTTGGGCAACTGTCTTCTTTGGAAGTGCTTGACTTCAGTAGCAATAAGATTACTACCATCCCTGAAGCGCTTGGGCAACTGTACAATCTGATATGGCTTAATCTTAATTACAATGAGATTACCACCATCCCAGAGGCGTTCGGACAACTGTCGAATCTGACAGAACTTTACCTTAGTCTTAATAATATTACATCCATCCCGGAAACGCTTGGGCAACTGTCCAATCTGACATTGCTTGACCTCAGTAGTAATAAGATTACCTCCATTTCAGAGGCGCTCGGGCAACTATCGAATCTGACAGAACTTTACCTTAGTCTTAATAATATTACATCCATCCCGGAAACGTTTGGGCAACTGTCCAATCTGACATGGCTAGACCTCAGTAGTAATAAGATTACCTCCATTTCAAAGACGCTTCTTGACATTGTAATGCTGGAAAAAGTCGCATTGAAAGGAAATCCGATAATCCGATCCTAACTTCTTCTTAAATTTTCCAAAAAGAAGAATTTTAAAAACCAAAGCGATTTACTTAGTATTTTCGACTTTAACTGGTTCCCAGGCTAAGGCCTGGGAACCGAGATCCAGAGGCTCTGCCTCGCTTGCGGATAAAAACAAAAACAGGAGGCAGATGCTCATGGAAGGTGTTCCCAGGCTCTAGCCTGGGAACGAGCAAACACCTACGCTTTGCGCTTCCGACGGCGAATCAGCACACTCATCACTTGCTTCGGATTGGCTGCACGCTGTACGGGACTCCAATCGCCCACTTGTGCAAATCCCAGGCGGTACAAAGTGAGTATGGTTTCCCTGACACCCTTGGGCGAACCTGTCACCGTTACACAAACCACATCCTGTTCCGATTCTGCTGCTGAGCCGTCATTTGGCCGATCGAATTTGTTGTCGTCAGGCAAGAATTCCTGTGACATAATTATGTTCTCCTGGTTTTGGGTTTTCTAGAAAAACCCAAAAACCCAGCCGCCCCGCTTTTCAACGCATAGCAGGGCGGCTACAGAGGATGTTAAGATACTCCGTTAGCCTCCAGACTGCTGATACCAGTTTGGCGGTTATGCTGTCCATTGCTGTTACCAGCAGCTTTGGGCAGTGCAACTAGATTTTTGGGCGACGCGGGCTACTTCCTCTACAAGCAAAGCAACCTCTAACTTCAAAGCGTAGCCGCAGACGGGGGCCTGTGTCAATCCATTTGGGATTTTACCGGGAGTCAGTAAAGAAGTAAGAGTGAACTGAGATGTTGCACCATTCTCAAGAACGGGCAAGATGCCCGTTCCACAAAAGATAAATTTTCTTGTGGAACAGGCATCTTGCCTGTTCATAAAAGGCTAATTGAGAATCGTGCAAGATTTAAGATTAAATGAACCGCGAGGCACGCGGACGCGAAGGAAGAGAAAGAAAGAGATGCAGTTCTTCCTTCGCGCTCTTGGCGTCTTCGCGGTTCGTTCACATAATGAAAAAGCCCTATAATTTCGGTGTTAGCAAAATGAGCTGTTTTGACAAGATCGATCGCACTTCATCCAATCCAATCTCCACATCCGCCAAAATCTCTCCTATGCTTTTGCCAGACGGGCTTCCCTCTTTCTCCCCCCCTTGGTAAGGGCTTCCCTCTTTCTCCCCCCCTTGGCAAGGGGGGGCTGGGGGGGGTAAACAACCTTGCAAAAACTCAAATTCAGCACTTGACAAATTGATCAATTGGTAGTTGCAATCAAACACTTGTTGACTGGGCCAACCGTGCATACAACCACTCAACTCTGGAATTGCCGCCAAAAGAGCCTGATCGTCCGACCAATCAATTTTATTAACAGGCTTTTTGCCCAAGAAAAACTCGTAATGAGTGATTTCCGTATCCAATAATTCAATTAATCGATAAAGCTCCCGTTCCGTCAAACCCTGAGCTCTTTCTATCAATTCCGGCGCTTTCCCCAAAAGTCTTTCTAACTGCCAATATCCCGGATTTGAAAAACCAATAAATTCCAATCCCGAAGCATCAATTAACTCGAACAAAGTCTCAATATTGTAGTCAATTTCCTGCGGGTGAACATACATATCAGCAAAACATTCGTCCCGCTGATTTTCTCCTGCCCAACGCTGTTTTTCGTACTTGACAAGACGGTTGTTTTCTGGTAAAGAAGCAAAGATTTGACGGCCGACTTTCACACCATCGGGATAGTCACCTTTTTGCGGGCCTTGAAGAAGTGCGATCGCCCTTTGCATGAGTTGAATTTCCCAGCGTCCGAGCTCAGCATACACAAAAATGTGCATCAAACCGCCCTCGGCCAACTTCGCCGCCAGCGCTTGAATGCCCCGGATCGGATCTGGTAAGTGGTGCAGCACGCCCACGCAGTTAATCAAATCAAACTCGCCCTCTAACTCGGCGGCATCGTACAAGCTGAGGTGGCGAAAATCAGCTTCGCGCGCCCCCGATCGCCGACACCGTTCTTGTGCTACTTTCAAAGCACCTTCACTCAGGTCGATCGCCGTCACCGAAGCTTCAGGATTGAGGTGAATCAGATAATCGGTGCTCGAACCAGTGCCGCAGCCAGCATCTAAAATCCGAATATCGAGTTTTGGCGGCTTTTGGCCAGTGCAAAAATTGTAAGCATCAGGCCAACTCCAGCGCCAGTTGTACCCAGGCGGCGGTTCATCTGACAACGGATCGGGCGGGAAAGGGAAAGTATCGTAAAGCCGCCGCACGGCAGCACTGATATCAGGCGTAGTATCCATAGGTGAGGTAATTGTGCGTGAGTTTGGAGATTGGTTGTCAGTAGCTACGGACGAACAGCGCGACGCGATGCACTTCTATTGCTTCCTTACTGGCAACCAAAGTGGCGTCTCGCCAAGTTGGGAAGCCTAAGAGAGAGGGATCGGGCGATCGACAAACCCCTGGTAGCCAAGCCCTGACAGCTTCTGCGTAATAAAACTTATCATTTTTTCTCATATAAGCTCTCTTAAATCTATACAATAAATCTCGACAGGCTTTTTAACAAACAAGGACTGTCAATAGCCCACCGCTGAACTGTCGAGTAAAGCGGAGGCGTCTTTCCGCAGAAAGTCAACAGCCCCGAAACAGGCAGAAGAAAATTTTTGATTTTCTTTTCCTTTAATTCAAGGCACTTGCTGCAATTCCCCAAAGGCAACTCTCCTGCCGAGTCTTTTTTTCCACGGGTATACCGGCGGATCGCAGCGGAGGGAGTACCCCGTGCCTGCCTTCGGATCGGACATTTCCCCGCAGGCAGAAAGATGAAACCAAAACATTTTAATCTAAGAAAGTAAGCGCGCCCGAACCTCGTGACAGGTAAAGGCAAAAAGTAAACAAAGCAAAAATACCTACTTTGACCTGCATGAGAAGGCAGCGTTAGTCTGGGTAAATGCTACAACGATTTAGATAGGGAGCTAAGGAGTCTAATGACTGTAAAGGCAAGTGGTGGAAGCTCGGTTGCGCGTCCGCAACTATATCAAACTGTACCGGTCGCAACTATTTCGCAAGCAGAACAGCAAGACCGCTTCCTACAGCGGGGTGAACTCAGCGAACTGGCAAGTTATTTCAGTTCAGGGGCTCTTCGGATCGATATCTCTGCGACGCTGACCCAAAACTCGGAACTGATAGTATCCCGCGCAGCCAACCGGATTTTTACCGGCGGTTCCCCGCTGGCATTTTTGGAAAGACCACAAGAACCTGCGATGGCTGTAGCAGGGGCGGCTCGCGGCGGTACGGCGAATGTCTCTGAAGGCATGAAACTGGGAAATGTCACCTACGTAGAAAGCCGCTCTGGCGGCAACGGCGGTGGCGGCGGTGGTTTCTTGGGGCTGGGAAATCTATTTTCTGGCAACGGTGGCGGCTACAGCGGCCCAATCCCTGCAGGATTTCAGCCGATCAATGTCTCGCGCTACGGCCCGGGCAACATGACCAAATCTCTGCGCGACTTGAGCTGGTTTTTGCGCTACATCACCTACGCAATTGTCGCTGGCGACCCGAACATTATTTCGGTGAACGTGCGCGGATTGCGGGAAATCATCGAAAATGCTTGCTCTTCGGCGGCCACAATTGTGGCAATGCAGGAAATGAAGGCAGCATCTTTGGGCTATTTCAGAAACAATGCAGAGGCAAGTGCGATCGTCGGACAGTATTTCGACGTAGCAATTACCGAATTCAAAGCTCCCACACCTTCAGACAAGGTGCGGCAGCGCGAAAGCAACGACCAGCAAGGGCTGCAACTGCCCCAAATCTACTTCAACGCAGCCGAGCGGCGATCGAAATTCGTCATGAAAACCGGTCTGTCGTCGGCCGAAAAGCTGGAAGTAATCAAAGCAGCTTACCGCCAAGTATTCGAGCGCGACATTAGCCGCGCATACAGCCAAAGCATTTCTGACTTGGAATCCAAGGTCAAAAATGGCGAAATCTCGATGAAAGAGTTTATTCGCCGCCTTGGTAAATCTCCTCTGTACCGTCAGCAATTCTACGAGCCGTTTGTCAACAGCCGCGCTGTAGAACTTGCCGCCCGCCACTTCCTCGGTCGCGGTTTGAGCTCGCGGGAGGAATTTAGCAAGTATTTTGCGATCGTCAGCAAAGGTGGCCTGCCAGCCCTCGTAGACGCGATGGTTTATTCCCAGGAGTATTCCGACTACTTCGGCGAAGAAACAGTGCCTTACCTGCGCGGTTTGGGCCAAGAAGCTCAGGAGTGTCGCAACTGGGGCCCGCAAATTGATTTGTTCAATTTCAGCGCTCCGTTCCGCAAGGTTCCTCAGTTCATCACCTTGTTTGCCGGCTACAACCAGCCTCTGCCAGACCAGCACGTTTACGGTGTTGGCAATGACCCCTTAGAAATTCAGTTCGGCGCGATTTTCCCGAAAGAAACTCGCAACCCCAAGAGCCGTCCGGCTCCCTTCGGCAAGGACACACGCCGCATCCTAATCCGTCAAGGTGCGGGGATTGACAATCAGTTGAGCAATCCGGCGGCTCGCGGTGCTGCTCCTGGTTCTCTGGGCCCCAAGGTCTTTAAATTAGACCAGTTACCGAGCAACTATGTTGCTTCCAAGAAAACTGCTCGCGGTGTCTCTAGCAGCTACAGCAATGCTTCCAGTGTCAAATATACCGAAAGTTCCACCCAAGCGGTAATTCGGGCAGCTTACCTGCAAGTGTTTGGTCGCGACGTGTTCGACGGCCAGCGCCAAAAGGTAGCGGAAATTAAGCTGGAAAACGGCGAGATTCCGATGCGCGAGTTTATTCGGATGTTGGCGAAGTCTGACGTGTTCCGCAATATGTACTGGAGCAAGCTTTACGTTTGTAAGGCGATCGAGTACATTCACCGCCGACTCCTGGGACGCCCTACCTACGGCCGTCAGGAAATGAACGCTTACTTTGACATTTGCGCCAAGAAGGGTTTCTACGCGCTGGTCGATAGCATCATGGACAGCATGGAGTACAACGAAGCTTTCGGGGAAGATACAGTACCCTACGAGCGCTATGTAACTCCCGGTGGTTTGTCGATGCGGACGATGCGATCGGGTTCCGTCGCTGAGCAAAATGTCCAAGCTAAGACTCCTGAAACTCCTCGGTTTATCGAACTCGGCACTGCGCTCGATCGGGGCGATTTCGAGTTACAAAATAGCCTCGCTCAAGGTGTCAGCAAGCGGCGCGAACAAACAAAGGTGTTCAAGCTGACGAATACTTCGGACAAAGTAGCTTTGAAAACTTTAATTCAAGCTGCTTACCGTCAAATTTTTGAGCGCGACATCAACCCCTATGTTGTGAAGAATGAATTCACAGCGCTGGAAAGCAAACTTGGCAACAATGAAATCAATCTCAAGGAGTTCATTGAGGCTTTGGGCTGCTCGTCGCTGTACGTCAAACAATTCTACGCACCTTATCCAAATACTAAGGTGATTGAGTTGGGAACCAAGCACTTCTTGGGCCGCGCTCCCCGCAATCAAGCCGAGATTCGCACGTACAACCAAATCTTGGCAAGTAAAGGGATTAAGGGCTTTATCAACGCCATGTTGAACAGCGTTGAATATGCTGAGGCGTTTGGCGAGGATACTGTTCCTTACCGTCGCTTCCCGACTCTGCCGGCTGCGAATTTCCCGAATACCGAAAGGCTGTACAATCAACTCACCAAGCAGAATGGTGAGTTGGTGGTTCCAAGCTTTGAGCCAGTAGCTGCTACTGACAGAAGCTAACAACAAACTGCAAGAAAATTGATTTTGTAGGTTGACAAAAATCCCTCGCTATGGTAATTCTGTAGCGGGGGATTTTTGGTAATGTTACCCTCATTATGAGTCGGCGATTGAAATCGCTTCTACAAAAACCAAGTCCGGATGGTGCGCGGACTAAGATATACATGGATTTGGCATCTGTATAATAAATTATGCGAATGCGCCCCGGTGAGTGAGGACACACTCAACCGAGACGACTTCTCCACAGTCCGACTATCCGAACTAGGAGTAATATCAATTCCGGTTGCAGCCGTCATGATTGTTGACCCTTCGACTTCGCTCCGGGCAACGCTGTTGACTGTTGACGGGCGGGTCGAAAAACTTAATGGTTGAGTGTTAACTGTTGACTCGATTTTATTATTCCGATGCAACCGGAAACGATATAACTTAAAGTATGCCAAAACCCATATACGACGAGGAGAAAGATGAAGCCCGCCATGCAGCAGTGAGTGAAGAATACTGTAAGACATGGCAGACACTTACGGGTGGCTCAAGACTCAAGAAAAACAGCCTGCTGAGGTTTAGTAAAAGAAAAGACATTCACAAAGAATATAACGACAATGATAACAAACAGAAGTGAGGACAAGTCAATAGACTTAAGTTCACAAAGGTTCTATCATGGCACTAAGGCAAATCTGAAGCAGGGAGACCTGATTGAACCCGGCTTTAATTCAAACTACGGTAAGAGGGAGAAGGCATCCTATGTCTATCTAACCGCCACCTTGGATGCTGCTATTTGGGGAGCTGAACTTGCCTTGGGCGAAGAACCAGACAGAATTTATATAGTAGAGCCGACTGGTCCGATTGAAGATGACCCCAATTTGACGGACAAGAAGTTCCCTGGAAACCCAACAAAGTCATACCGTTCTCGGAATCCGCTACGGGTCTCTGGTGAGGTTACAGATTGGCAGGGACACACCGCAGAACAGCTCAAAGCCATGAAGGAGCATCTTGAGCGACTTAAGCAACTTGGTATTGAGGCAATCGAGGATTGAGCAAAAATGTCAAAATAAAGTCGCAATTCACTTTTCTCCGCGAGTGGATTAAAACTTTATAGATTTATTGAAATGTGTAAAATTCTAACATCCGTTTGATTTTTGGCAACTGTTTTTCAGATTTCCCAAAAGCCAGCTAGATACAATTGTTAACAGCCTATTCAGGTTTGAGGACAAGTGTCAAGCGATTTTCTTTCACCCGATCGCCACATTAACCCCCCCAGCTCACAGAGGCAATCCGAGCCACAGCTCCTACTTCTGAAGCGCCAGTAATGGCAGAGTCGATCGCCCCACTCAAACTTTCTTGCTCAGTCGTCAAACTCAGGGCAGTAATATTTAGGAGCCAGAGCGTTAAGTGCATCAACTTCAGCATTGCCTTGAGGTTGCAGCAAGTCGATCGACATTCCCGCACTCAGGGCATTACATATCCCGCGCGCACGTTGGATAGCGGCTTGGGGATTTCGCTGAACGCGAGACACGGCATCGGATGAGGCTGAATTGAGCCGTTTGCTCAACGATCGTTGGTAACTATTAAGAAAGTCTTGGTCATTGGGCTGTAAAGCGATCGGGCTGCCTCTATCACTACTTCCACAAAGCTTACCTAAGTCGATCGTTCGACCATCACTCGTCTGTATATAGCAAACATAATCAACGGGTATTTGAGCGACTGAATCTCTAGATTGAGATAAATCAACGCCAAAGGCGATCGACATCATTACCAGAGTATAAAACACTCGTTTCGACTGGCGGACATATTGCACGACTATTTAAACTCCCACAAACCGTTAAACTTTCATCAGCTTATAGAGAACCCACACCGGATGTTGCCACAATCCGGCGTGATTCAATTCTGCATAGTGCGAACATAAGAGCGTTTTACAGGCAAATAAAATGCTCGCACTATAAGGCAATAATGTTATGCTCCTCGTTGAGACTTCCAAGGGCCCCAAATGGCAAACGTGATGCCTGGGGTTTGCATATTAACGAACAAAGTTTGACCATCTGGCGAGAAGCACGCTCCCGCAAACTCCCGATCGTTGAGAGCATTTTTTGCCAGACGATACAGTTCCCCGTTGGGAGTTACGCCCACCACGAACTGCTCATCATTACCATCTTCGCAAATAATCAGATCGCCATGAGGTGCCACAACAATGTTGTCAGGACCATCGAGTTCGTCAGCCGATTTAGCCTCAACAAAAAGTTCGATCGTATCTCGATCGGGAAGATACCGCCAAACCTGACCAAATCCGTTGGGTCTGCCATTAGCATCAACAGAGCCACCGTTTGTACAACAGAAATAAACTTCACGATTGCCGTACCAGATGCCTTCCCCACGAGCAAACTGGGCAGCACCTTTACCGAAACCTTCGACCCGTACCGTATCCGTAGCAGGGTCAGGATTGTCAATTGTCACCCATTCCACCGGTATCGGTTGGCCCTTGGGAAAGCCTGCAAAAGTCTTTGCTTGAGGCATATTCTTAATCTTCAGCGCTTGCAGAGTGCCCCCAGCGCTTAAATTATTCGGTTGAGATGGGATAAAGCGATAGAAAAGGCTATCTCTTTGGTCTTCAGTCTCGTAGACAATTCCGGTTTTGGGGTCGATCGCCACCGCTTCATGGTTAAACCGCCCCATCGCAACTAAAGGTACGGGATTCACCGGCACCTTTGCCTCAGCCGGAACTTCAAAGTTGTAGCCGTGAGATTTCGAGACATTTGTGGCATTGCCAGGTCTATTAGTCGCCACAGTCGAGGTATTCTCCTCGCAAGTAATCCAAGAACCCCAGGGAGTCGGGCCGCCCGCACAATTTCGATAGGTGCCACTAAGCGAAGCGTAGTGGTTGACGAGCTGACGATTGGGTCCAACCTGTAGTGTTGTTGTCCCCCCTTTGCAAAGAGGATCGTAAGGATTGGGGCCCACAACTTGTGTTGTAGAATTCGGGCTCAGTTCGTGATTGCGAACCAGAATCACCGTGTTTTGGGGACCTGGGAAAGCCGCCATGCCATCGTGGCCACCGGGAACAGGGGAACCATCGTTCATCATTTCGCCGGTTCGTGAAAAAGCCCGATACTGAAACCCACGGGGTAAATCTAACAATCCATTCGGATCAGCTACGAGGGGCCCATACCCTCCCCCAAATACTGATTGACCATTCGCCTTTCTGGCATAAAGCGCTTCTAGGGGAGACATCATCAAAGTGCCAGCAGCACTCGCTCCTGCCAAGGTAAAAAACTTTCGTCGTGATAGTTGCATCAGCTTTTCCGGTGAATTAAACAAAGCATACTAAACTTGCACCAAGACCAAGATAAGGTTGGTTTAACTTCTCGTTAAGGTTGTTTCATAGTTGTTCAATGTCAATCCCAGTGGCTTGTAATTGAGCCGCTAACCTGGCTGTTCGTTGCTCTATCTTTTTAGCCTGTTTTAGTAGGGAATTCTAGGTGGATAGTAAGTTAATCGGCTTTCTCTCAAGAGGTTTTTATAAAGGAGTGTAGGTCTATTAATTTGTCAAAAATTAGGAGAAGTCACTAAAGTTGATCAGCCTTGTGTTACCACAGTTGTTTTTTTTACTTTATATCTTTATTTTTTAACAGCTAGTATTTGGGTACTATTTACCCCAATACTAGCTGTGTCACATTCTACACAACGGAGCTGACTTCAAGTATTTCTACAAAAATTGCCTATTAAAATATAGCAATCCTAAATCATTCATATCAATTTGTAGGGGTAGTGCTAAGAGTGCCTACCCCCTATCTATCGGGGCAACCGGGCGTGGGATTGCCCCTAGAATAATTACGCAAATCATTTAAAATTGCTATAGCGGTTGGCAATTGGATAAAGTACACCCGAAACGAGGAGCTTAAGCTGTTACGCATTTAAATTGGAAATTTGGGACAGGCTAGAAGCCCGTCCCACAAAAGTTTTATTGATTTTTGACACACAGTTTAAATGTAGAACAGCTTATTATTTTCTGTTTTTTTACCGAAGCAAGCTGCACACAAGTAGTCGGGAAGAACGCTAATTTTAGCAAAGTTCCTACTTTTCAAGTTGGCGTTGTGGCCAGAGGCTCGTCACAGGCCAAAATCTCGCTTCGGCAGCAGGTGTCGGTCACAAAATGGTAGAATTGATCAAAAATAAGTAGATCAAAAAAAATATCACACTGAGAGACCAGGTTTCTTACACCACACCTTCGCGCCTAAGTCAAAATGCTCTAAGAAACTAGCTTGGGTTGAGGCACTCGTACCCAACGCCATCAATTTTAGATTTGAGATTTTTTCTCCCATCTAAAATAGCCAATCTAAAATATTTTGTTGGTTTCGCTCCACTAGGGTTCAACCTACAACGTATGATTAAAAAAACCAGGTTTATGGATACCTGATTTCTACCTGTTTTTGATTCGGTTAACCGTACTTTACTACTCACTTGATTGGAGAACATTACTGTCATTTTTTCGTCTGTGATGTCAATAAAGTCGCGCTCGCTATACGAGAATAAATTACTGAGTTATGGGAGGTTTTAGTGAGTTTTATTTATTTCCAGCCGTCAAAAAAAGTATAATTTTGGAGTGCTGATGTAGGCAGGCATCAAGATATTGATTGCCCCGTAAAACAGCGAAATAAACTGAGAAGTGGTGCTGATTATTACCATAGCGAAACGAATAAGCTATTAGGGCATAATGTTGTGAAAGATGGAACAGGGTATGGAACTAAATTTACAGAAATTTTATAGCGCCTGCAATCCGAGCTACACCCTGGCAGTAGCAAATCAACAAGACCGACAATACTATATCGATTTCTCATCAGTGCGGGGCGGCACAATCGTCGAACAATTGGAGCGGACCATCAGCCGTCTCTCCCCCGATGCACCTACCTGTCAATTATTCACCGGTCACATCGGCTCTGGTAAATCAACTGAATTGCTGCGACTGCAAGCTCAATTGCAGCAACAAGAATTTCATGTTGTTTACTTTGAGTCGAGTAAAGACTTAGACATGGCAGATGTAGATATCACTGATATTTTGTTGAGCGTTGCTCGTCAGGTGAGCGAAAGCATTGAGAAAATGAAAATCAAGCTGCAGCCGACGGGTTTTAAAGCTTTGCTCAAAGGGATTGCTGATGTTTTTCAAACTCAAATAGACTTGAGCGCGGAAGCTAATGTTCCGGGTTTTGGGGAAATAAATGCCAGCACGGAGGGAGAATTTTCTCTGGCGTTGGGAATTGGCAAAATTACTGCTAAGGCGAAAGATGCTCCGAATCTGCGATCGGAGTTGAGGCAATATTTGGAGCCGCGAACTAACGTAATTTTAGATGCGCTTAATAAGGAGTTGCTGGAGCCGGCTAATCAAGAACTCAAACGCCAAGGGAAACAAGGACTTGTAGTAATTATCGACAATCTCGATCGCATACACCTGTGCGCGAAACCGACGGGGCGGCTGCAGCCGGAATACTTGTTTGTCGATCGCGGCGAACAGTTGGCAAGACTAAATTGCCACGTCGTGTATACAATTCCTTTGGTGCTGATTTTCTCTAACGATTTGGGCCAGTTGACTAATCGCTTTGGGGTAGATCCGAAGGTTTTGCCGATGGTGCCGGTGCAGTTGAGCGACGGTTCTGAGTGCTCTGAGGGTGTGGAATTGCTGCGACAGATGGTTCTGGCGCGGGCTTTTCCCACGGTGCATCCTTCGCAGCGCTATGCTTTGGTAGGCAAAGTTTTCGACTCTGCCGAAACTCTCGATCGCCTGTGTCGAGTCAGCGGTGGTCATGTCCGCAATTTGCTGCAACTGCTGTATAGCTGTCTGCAGAAACAAGACCCTCCTCTGTCGCGGGAAACTTTGGAAAATGTGATCATCCAGCGCCGCCACCAGCTTACTTTGGCGATCGAACCTGATGAGTGGAAATTACTGCGCCAAGTATCCGCTACCAAAACTGTGAACGGGGAAACTAAATACCAAATCTTGCTGCGTAGTCTCTGGGTGTTTGAATACCGTTACGGCGAGGATTATTGGTTTGATGTCAATCCGATTTTGGCTGACGCCAAAGAGTTTCGGCAAACAGTTGACAGTTGACGGTTGAAAGTTGACAGTTGACGGTTGACTGTTACTCGGCGAGGAAAATCGCTTCTGAACCCACGAAGTTCTCTCCTAGCCGACTCAAGAATAAGGGCCCAAGGGTAGTAGGATCTGGTATGAAAACTAACAAAACTCAACCGTTAACAGTCAACAGTCAACAGTCAACTAACAAAAATGATTAAAGGCACTACTAAACTGTTGGGAGTAATTGGTCATCCCGTCGAACATTCTCTGTCGCCGGCGATGCACAATGCTGCTATTTCCCAATTGGGAGTCGATTTTGTTTACCTGCCGTTTCCGGTAAAACCAGGGGATTTAAAAGCTGCTCTTGCAGGATTTGCGGCGATCGGCGTTCGGGGATTTAGCATTACGATTCCGCACAAACAAGCAATCTTACCACTGCTGTCGGAAGTTTCCCCGATCGCCCGATCGATCGGCGCAGTCAATACCGTATACTTGACTGACAAAGGTTGGTGTGGGACAAATACTGACGTTGAAGGCTTTCTCGCCCCGCTGCAAACCCCCCCAACCCCCCCTTACCAAGGGGGGGCTAAAGACGCGATTTCTTCCTTAGAAAGGGGCAATACGGGTGTTGAATCCTGTCCCCCCCCTTACCAAGGGGCGGCTAGGGGGGGTTCCGATTGGAGTCAGAAAGTAGCGGTAATTTTGGGGAATGGCGGGGCGGCGAGAGCTGTTGTGGCTGGATGCGCTCAATTGGGATGTGCAGAGATTCACGTTGTCGGTCGTAGCGAACAAAATTTAGCGGAATTTCAGCAGAGTTGGGTCAATTCTCCGATGCCCGTGCAGAATTTGCAGGTGCATACTTGGGATAATTTGTCAATGTTAATCTCGCAGGCAGATTTGCTGGTGAACACGACGCCTGTGGGGATGTATCCGCAGGGGGAAAAGTCGCCGGTTGCGGATGGTGATCTCGATCGAATTTCAGCAGGTGCGATCGTCTATGATTTAATTTACACCCCTAATCCTACCCAATTTCTCAAAGATGCGAAGATTCGGGGAACGCGAGCTATTGACGGACTCGAAATGCTAGTTCAACAAGGAGCAGCCGCCTTAAAAATTTGGCTGGATAAAGAATCCGTCCCAGTCGATGTGATGCGCCAAGCCTTGCGACAGCATTTAGGTCTAGACTAATGCCATTTGTTCAAAAAGTAGCTGTAGTTTTCAGAATTCCTATAAGTAAGAATTTGAGGCTGAATTCGCGCTAAGCTGAGAATTAAAATATACTTTCCCCGCCATTTATGAAATTTCGAGCTATCAGCCTTTTTTTTGCTACTTGCCTAATCGGAATTTTTAGTTTGGTATACACTCCACCTGCTTGGGCTCTGACGCAGATTAAACTTTCCGACCTTTCTTATCGCGAATGTCCTGCCGAAATGGGAGAAGGAACAGTCACCAGTGGCAGTTCTATGGAAGCTACCTGCTTTTTGATTACTGGGAAAGCTGAAAATAGCACCGGCAAACCAGTTGTCAATGCCGATATTTTCGGCCGCATTTATGATGCCGATGACAATCCGGTGATGCAAAATCGCACTCGCTTGGGTTCTATAGAAGAAGTTCCTCCCGGAGTTAGCGATTTTCAGCTCAGAATTTCGGTTGCCGCCAATCAGAGAACACCTTTGAAGCTCAAGCAATTTAAAGCTACAGGTTTTACTGGCGTGGTTCGCCGTTAAGGAAACTCTTTGAGATTTAGGGTTGGCTGCCCGTGAAAGTGCGATGCTGTTTTAGATTTGAGATTTTCGATTTGAGATTGTTGAGTGGCTGGCAATTTCTCATTTCTCATGTACGATGAACTCCCCAGCTTTTCAACCGGGGAGTCTATCTAAAAATCTCAAATCTAAAATTTAGTTGCCGGCTGCTAGGTCTGCCAAACAATTTACGCTCGATGCTTAAAAACTTAAGCTTTTCAAACTACAAGGATGTTTGCAAGCTGGTCAAAAGACCGATCAAGAATTCCGAGCCGAACTGAAGTACAAAAAATGCAATCAGTGGCGAAAAGTCAATCCCTCCTAAGGGGGGGATAATCGATCGGAATAGATTCAGGTAAGGGTCTGTTAACTGACTCAAAATTGAAAAGGGGGGGTCGTACCAATTGATATTCGGGAACCAGCTTAATAGCACGCGACAAATCATTAGGGCTACATAGATTTGCAGAAATGTGGACAGCGTGGTTGCCAAAAGGCCTATGGAATAACTCATATATTCTCGTTGAAGTTTGAGTAAAGTTTACAGACACTTTAACTTAAAGTTTAGCATAGGTGGGGGAGAGGGGGAGCATCACGCTGTTTGCGGGCGGGCTAGAAGAGCAACTGCCCACAATAAAAATCACTGTTTGCTTCACAGACTCGAAAGGTCTGTGAAGCGAGAATGCTGCAAGATGTGAGTAGCCCGCATTGATGTGCCCGACTAATCTAAAATCTTAAATGGAGTTAGGAGTCTTGAGCGATCGATCCCTCGCTGCCCGGAGCCGGCGTGTTGCCGTTTACGTCTCCGAGTTGCAGCCGCACGTCATCTATTGCCTGATTTAGCTGGGCAATTTTATCTTCTAAACTCAGCCTTGCTACCTCCATGCCGTCGGCTTCGAGTTGGCTGGCTTTCCTCTGGCGGATTTTTCTGGTTTTTTCGTCTGAAGGTTCACTCAGCAAAGCTTCAGCAGCGCGTCGCGACAGCACCGCGCCCAAAACTGCACCCACCAAGCCGCCAACGGCAGCTCCAGCAATAAATCCCCCTGTAAAACCCTCTCGATTACTCATAGCTCAACTCAACTGCGCGATATTTCCTTGATTTGTTTATTTTGACATTCTCCGGGTGAGAAACCGGGAGATTGTTAGTTGTCAGGTAAGACGAGAATTCCGACTTCTTGGTGGAAGCGGATCATTTCCAAAGATCGCTCGCCATACAGGTCTTCAATGTGCTCCAAGCAGCAGTCGATCGCGAAATCGTTCAATTCAGTCGGCTCAACGCCGTACATTTCCTGAAACACCTCTGAGTCTACCCGACAAAAGCGCGGTCGATCGGCGTAGATTCCGCATTCTCGCGTCGCTCTGTCAAAATTGATACACCAACCATCCTCTCCGACTAAGCTCAAATAGAGCGCTAATTCGTCTTCAGATAAATACTCGTCTAAGTCTGGGCGCTCTGTTGGGTCGAGGTAACAACAAGCACCGCACTGCTTTACGCAACGCCAAGTAGCCATAGTTTGATTTTAGATTTTAGATTTTAGATTTTAGATTTTAGATTTTAGATTCGGAGCATTATGTGGAAAATGCCAAACTTTAGGAGATTGGGGCTCTTAAAGTATATCAATTGCCAGCGCCGGAGACGGAGATTCCGAAGGGGCGGTTCGATTTTAGATTTTAGATTTTAGATTGGGGGCACTTTCCGGGAAGGGGCATCAAGTCTCTGGTTTCCTGTGACTGGGAGGTCGATCGTAGTTTACATTTTGTTGAATTTTGTAAAGTTCCTTAAAAAATATGGTCGATCGCCCGGTAAAATCAGAAGCGGATTTTCTAATTCAACAATCTAGACTTAATCACTACAGTCAGGAGGACAAATGGACTTTATAACCGATCTTTTCAGTGGTCTGGGTGGTGTAGACTACCAACTCATTGTTCAGGTAGCTTTACTCGCAGCCGTCGTGCTTTCTGGCCCGATCGTGATTTTTCTCTTGGCAGCTAAAGGCGGCGACCTGTAATTATAGCACGCTAGGCGGCGATCGAGAGTTGGGAGTTTTGAGTTTTAAATTATTCAAAATTCACAACGCTCGATGGCCAATTTTCCCTGCTGCACGAGCTTTCCGCTCAAATACCGAGTTATCAAATACCCAGGGCGTGTTTAGCAGTTTGAATCAAATTCTCAAAAAAAGGTAGAGATACATCGACTTCTCTAGCATCTTTGCGGGAGTTACCTAACAAACCGATGTTTTGTCCGGGTGCAACAGCCAAAACTTGCCCTTGAGAGTTGCGAATTCTCAATTCCTCGATCGACCCGGCGGGAGATAGACTGCAAGAATAAGTGCGATCGCAATAATCAAACTCCACTTTTCCGAACTTCGGTGGCCTGGAAGTAGCAGCATTTGCCGGTAGCCGAACGCCCAACAATTCTAATTCAACCGATGTCTTGCCATTAAAACTATTTTCCCGCAATCGGTAAGCAATATCAACCCGCCGAGGTAAAGGAAAATATTCCCCCCAACGCCAAGCAATCGCCTTCACACTAGCCGATACATTTCCCTCTTGAGTTGCAGTTAGTTTAACGTGACCTCCTTTCCCCACAATTTTCTGTTCAGTTATGCAAACATTAGGCGTCCAAAAGACAGGAGCCTTATTTTCAATCCCACAAGGTTCCAGAGCATCAATTTGTCGGTAAAGGTCAAGATTAATCTCAGCCAAATCTGCTCGCACGTCAACTGAAACCAGCGGTTTTAGGTGTTCCGGCTGCAAACATTGATTAGCAAAAATTGACAGTTGAGTGCGGAATTGTTCGAGATTCTGGGCCGGCATCGAAAAACCGCCCGCCGCTTTGTGTCCGCCAAATTTAGTTAATAAATCAGCGCAAAAATTCAGCCCGTCAAATACATTAAACTCAGGAATTCCTCTCGCCGAACCCCTGATAATTTTATGGGCAACCTCCCCTACAGCCTCATCCTCAAAAGTACCAATAAACACAGGTACGCCGTAGCGTTCCACTAACCGAGAAGCCACAATCCCGATCACCCCGTGGTGCCAACCGGGTTGCACGACAACTAAAACTCGTTCTTGCTGCAAGTCGAGATCACTTTCCTCGCACCAAGCGATGGCTTCCTGCTCAATTTCCTGGCACAACTCCTGCCGGCGCTGATTAATTTGTTCGCACTGCATCGCGTTTTTGAGAGCCAATTCGCGATCGTCCGTAGTCAGCAACTCTATCACAATTTGAGGGTCAGCCAGCCGCCCGACAGCATTAATCCGGGGGCCAAGCCTAAAACCAATATCTTCAGGCTTTAACGTATTGCTAGCTGGGCTTTTTGAATTCAGAAGAGGTAAACTTTCCGCACTTCCCGGCTGCACTCCTGCCACCTGAATCAAAGCCTGAATACCCGCCAATTGCGAGTGAGGTAACAGCCGTAAACCACGCTTTACCCAGCGCCGATTAACTCCTGTTAAAGGTGCTAAATCCGCAATAGTTCCTAAAGTAAATAACTCCAGCAAGGGATTCACCAACCCGCCCACTTTCTGCATATCCTGAGCCAAAGTAATAGCCAAAACATAAGCAACACCTACGCCAGCCAAACCGCGATAGGGTGAAGATTCGGCGATTAATTTCGGGTTGAGAATAGCATCAGCCGGTGGCAGTTTGGGCGGCAAATCGTGGTGGTCTGTAATAATAACTTTGACACCGAGTTCTCGCGCTCTGGCAACCGGGCCGTAAGCTGCAATTCCGTTGTCAACCGTGAGAATGAGAGCGACACCTTCCGAGTGAAATTCTTCTACAATGCGATCGTTAATCCCATAACCTTCTCGCATCCGGCTGGGAATAGCATAATCCACATTCGCCCCCAGCAGCCTCAGAGCGCGTAACAACAAAGCCGTGCTCGTCATCCCGTCAGCATCGTAGTCACCGCAAATCGCAATTTTTTGCGCTCCCGAAATCGCCTCCCGCAACAATTTGACACTCGCCGCCAAATCTGGAAACTCATCCATTGGCGCGGGCAAAACCAGAGATTCCGGTTCGATAAACCCTTGCACTTCTTTCAGAGAATCGATGCCCCGGTTAATCAGTACCTGTGCCAGCAAGGGCGACAAACAGATTTCAGTGGCAAACTGTTCGGCTTGCTGTGTTTGAGGCGAATAAATTTGCCACCGTTGGTTTGGCAATCGGTGAAAATGCGGGGGTACAGATGTCGGTAGCTCTTGCACGGAAGCTGAGGTTTAAATATACATAGTTAATCTTACCTAATTAAGTGCATCCATCCATCAATTTTAGATTTTAGATTTTAGATTGATGAGTTTTTTGGGTAAAATCCAAAGGTTGTTTGTAGGAAAGCTTTTTTCGGAAGCTCTCACCGCACCCAAATAGGGATACAAGCCCCTGACAGCAGTCGTGGAGACCAAAAAATTTTAGACCAAAGTTCAAACGCCTCAGATTTATCTGTGGAGTCAATCTAAAATCTCGAATCTCAAATCGACTGGTGGGAGCCGAAGAAATAAGTGTAGCAGGCAGTTGTGCCGCCCGTGCTAGGACGGGGCTAATTTAATTTAATGAGGAGACTTGCATGAGTGTCGATCGACCACCTTGGTTTAAAATTGCATTACAGGTTCGGGGGTCTGTCATTCCCTCAATTTTGCCCCGCGTTTTGCTGTGTGGCGGCTTTGGAGTTCTTATTTCCTTGCTGCACTTTTTAAAGTGGCCGGTTTCCTTACCAATTTTGTCTAGTATTGTACCCAGTATTGTCCTGGGTCTACTGTTAGTTTTTAGGACAAATACAGCCTACGAAAGATTTTGGGACGGTCGAAAAATGTGGGGAACTTTAGTCAACAACGTCCGCAATTTGGCGCGCCAAATCTGGGTAGCAATCGAGGAAAAAGACCCGCAGGATATCGTAATCAAAAAGTCAGTCCTGCGCCTCTTACCTGCCTTTGCAGTAGCCCTGAAACTGCACTTGCGCCAAGAATTAGTAAATTCAGAATTGGAGCATTTGATGTCCCCATCGCAGTACCAAAAGCTCAAGTCGATGAACAATCCGCCCCTAGAGATTGCCTTTTGGATTGAGGATTACTTGCACGAACAGTACGAGGGCAATTGCGTTGATGTCTATCAGTTAACTGGTATGAAGGAGTTAATCAACTCTATGATAGATGTATTAGGCGGCTGCGAGCGAATTTTGAAGACCCCTATCCCTTTGGCTTACGCGATTCACCTGAAACAACTATTGTTGCTTTACTGTTTGGCACTGCCCTTTCAAATGGTAAACGAGGTGAGTTGGGGAACTGGCCCTGTTGTGGCTTTAATTAGTTTTACTTTGTTCGGGATTGAAGAAATCGGCATTGAAATAGAAAATCCCTTTGGACACGATGCCAATGATTTGCCTTTGGACAATATTTGTGCTGCCATGCAGCGCAATATCGACGATTTAATTTCTTTATCTCCTAGCGTTCACGAACACGTGAAAGATAAGTAGAGTCATTCGATTTTAGATTTTAGATTTTAGATTGGTACATAAAATCTAAAATCTAAAAGCTTCGGATTAATTTTTTTTAACAATAAACAGCATTAACCCAGCCCATACTAACAATACAGGCGTCAGCCAATCTCCCCACCGCACGTACAAAGTCCGAGTTCGCCGCTGATAAATAGTAACATCTCGGACTTCATAAGTATTAATTCCCGACTTCCAAATTGTCTCACCGTGAGGATTAACAAAAGCAGAGTAACCTGTATTAGTTGCGATAACTGCCCATCTATCCGTCTCAATTGCCCGCATCACATCTAAAGCGTGATGTTGAGCTAACATCGGCGGTTTGTAATGGGCATTGTTGGAAGCGGTAATCATAAATTCGCCTCCCATCGCCGCCTGATATCGGAAATTTTCAGCAAAGGCTGAATCGTAACAAATTCCGACAATGGCGCGGCCAAACGGCGTATCAAACAATTGTTTAGAATTACCGGGTACTAAATGAGCATCTAAGGGAGAAAGACGATTAATAATCCCGCCTAAGATTTCGTAAAAAGGGATATATTCACCTAAAGGTACGAGCTTTAGTTTATCGTAGCGACCGACAATTTCTCCAGTGCCATCGATCGCCAATAAGCTGTTAGTGATACTATTGTCTTGCTGGGCGAAGCCTCCCACCCAAGCCACAACGCCGCGTTCGAGAATAGCTTGGTAAAAAGAAAGAGTAGAACGCTGATACTCGTTTGTCCAGATAAAAGGCAAAGCTGTCTCTGGAATTAACACAGCATCGACTTTTCTGTCTGCTAACTGTTTGTATCCAGTGGTGTAACCTTCCAAAGCGCGCTGCCAACCCCCTGAATCAAACTTAATCTCGTTAGGAATGTTGC
Organism: Microcoleus sp. Pol8_D6; assembly: GCF_036700965.1. Lineage (NCBI taxonomy): Bacteria > Bacillati > Cyanobacteriota > Cyanophyceae > Oscillatoriales > Microcoleaceae > Microcoleus > Microcoleus sp. Pol8_D6. The sequence continues at coordinate 48,647 of NZ_JAUBPW010000041.1, forward strand.
CTTGAATAATGCCAATTTTTAAAGCGGTTGCAGCTTCTTGATTCAAAGGGCGGTTGTACAAACTCCAGCCTGCAATATGGAAAATTAAACACAAAATTACAGGCAAAATATAAGCAATCCACTTCTGCCTTCTGCCTTCTGCCTTCTGCCTTCTGCCTTCAATAAAAGCTTCGGCGATTAAGCCATTTACTGCTACAATAGCGGCTGTTACTGCGCTGGGCCCGGAGAGTTGACCGAGGTGCAATATTGCTAAATTATGGGGGCTTTGCGTGTAAGATAGTGATGTCCACCACAGCGAACCTGTACTCCAAATACTTTCTAAGGCACACCACAAAGCTGTGCCAATTAAAACGCGAGTTAATGCTGAAACTTGAGCTTTACCCCCCCCAGCCCCCCCTTGTAAAGGGGGGGAGTTAAGAATAATAAGATCGGAGCTACCCCCCCCAGCCACCTCTGGTAAAGGCGGGGAGTTAAGAAGAACAATAGGATTTTTGCCTGGTAAAGTGAGGGAGTTGAGAATTACAAATAGCCACGCCCAAACGGAGACTAATGCGGCTCCCCACAGGGTGATGAATGCCCAGCAAAAAAGTGCGATCGCCAAACTCGGCCACCAAGGAACTCCCAACCAAGTCATCGGGTGAATTCCCATAATCCAAGATAAAGCTAATCCGTGATAGCCAATTCCCCAGAGTGAAGGAAGAAGGAAGTTCGGCAATGGATTATGTAACGGATGTAACGGATAGATGTTGAGGAAAGAAGGAAGAAAGAGAAATTTTTGTTTTTGTTCTTCTATTTTTGGCTTTTGATAACTGGCAACCAAAACCCACAGGGGAGCTAATGCTACCCAAGCCAATAGCCAAGCATTTACTGGTGCGGTTGTCAATGCCATCAAAATGCCGCTAAAAAATGCGATCGCCCAGGCTAATGTTTTGGATTTATGAACCACGAGTTTTTCAAATTTGTGCCTGTTAAATATCGCCACTTTGATGATTGCCAAAAATAATAATTCTTAATCAATATATCAGATCGATCGGGAAGAAGGAAGCTCGGAAACGCGCAGTGTATGGGATTTAAAGGATTTAACGAATTTAACAGAAAAAAATCTACAGCACTTCTCAATCTTGGTGAGGTATGCCCTATGCCCTATGCCCTATGCCCGCTTATCAAGCGTGTACCTCATGTTACTGAGAAAGGCTATATCAAATTCTAGTTGCCAAAACAAAAAGCGCCCCTATTTCTAGGAGCGCTTTTTGTTAATCAAAAGCTAAATTTAGCCGTTGATGGAAGGAGCAACCATTGCTACGGGAGTTGTTTCACCGGCGGCCAAGTCGAGGGGGAAGTTGTGAGCGTTGCGCTCGTGCATTACTTCCATACCCAAGTTAGCGCGGTTGATCACATCAGCCCAAGTGTTGATGACGCGACCTTGCGAGTCGATAACCGATTGGTTGAAGTTGAAACCGTTCAAGTTAAACGCCATCGTGGAAATACCCAAAGAGGTAAACCAGATACCGACAACTGGCCATGCACCTAACAAGAAGTGCAAAGAACGGCTGTTGTTAAAGCTCGCGTATTGGAAAATCAAACGACCGAAGTAGCCGTGGGCTGCAACGATGTTGTAGGTTTCTTCTTCTTGACCGAATTTGTAACCGTAGTTCAAAGATTCAGTTTCGGTTGTTTCACGAACCAAAGAAGATGTTACCAAGGAACCGTGCATGGCGGAGAACAGAGCACCGCCGAAGACACCAGCAACTCCCAACATATGGAAGGGGTGCATCAGGATATTGTGCTCAGCTTGGAACACGATCATGAAGTTGAATGTGCCGGAGATACCCAAGGGCATACCGTCAGAAAAGCTGCCTTGTCCGATCGGGTAAATCAAGAATACTGCGGTGGCTGCTGCAACTGGTGCAGAGTAAGCCACGCAGATCCAAGGACGCATACCTAAGCGGTAGGACAGTTCCCATTCACGACCCATGTAGCAGAAAATGCCAATCAGGAAGTGAAATACTACCAATTGGTAGGGGCCGCCGTTGTACAACCATTCATCAAGGGAAGCTGCTTCCCAGATGGGATAGAAGTGAAGCCCGATCGCATTCGATGAAGGAACAACAGCACCAGTAATGATGTTGTTGCCGTACATCAAGGAACCTGCAACTGGTTCGCGGATGCCGTCGATGTCCACTGGAGGAGCAGCGATGAAGGCGATGATGTAGCAGATGGTGGCGCTGAGCAAGGTGGGAATCATCAAGACGCCGAACCAACCGATGTAAATCCGGTTTTCAGTGCTTGTGACCCATTCACAAAAGCGTTCCCAAACGTTGCCGCTTTCGCGACGCTGTACGGTTGTTGTCATTTGGTTTATGATGGCTTAATTGAATTTTCAAGGTTCGTTGTGGGGATGCCCCACGCTTATATTAGTAACACCATTCACTAAAGTTTGCCAAGGAATTTCTGCTGACAATTTAAACATTTTACAAACTTTTACAAAAACTGGATTATTGGTAAATATTTGTAGTTTTTTACAAAGCAATATTACCCGCATAACAGGTTAAATATAGCGACCTGAAGAACTGCATCTATTAGCTGTAGATGGGTTCAGCAGTTTTAGCAAATTATTTTTGTTCAGATCGATTCTCTTTCTGTTTAAATATCTCTTAATTACGTCTCGGGTAAAGAATTTTTAATATTTATTCACATATACCCTGTGGATTCTGCGAGGGAAAATTTTTATCTGGAGAATAGTGCAAACCGGGTTTCTAGTGCGGGCTGCATTCTCAATAATCTCCAATCAACTGGGTTTATTGACGAAAAAAGAAACCCGGTTTCTGAGGCGCTTGGCAATAGAAATCAACCGGGTTTCTGAGGATGAGTCCGCAAGTTCGGGGTAAAAATTAGGATTTAGCCTGGGGGCCACTTCATCTGCCGACCGCCGAGAATGTGAAGGTGCATATGGTCTACAGTTTGGCCGCCGTCGCTGCCGCTATTAATGACGACGCGATAGCCGTTGCTAAGTCCGAGTTGTTCTGCTACCCGTTTGACAGTCAGCAGCAGATGTCCCATGAGAGCATGATCTTCTGACTCGGCATCGGCTAATTTGGCAATAGGCTGTTTGGGAATGACGAGAATGTGGACGGGTGCTTGCGGATGGATATCTCGGAACGCGAGGGCCAAGTCGTCTTCATAAACGATGTCTGCGGGAATCTCTTTGCGGATGATTTTGCTGAAAAGCGTTTCTTGAGTTGTCATGAGTGTTAACGAAGTTCGGCAACGGATTGTGTAACGGAGGTAACGGATGTCGGGAAGAGGGAAGAGGGAAGACTCAGCAGGAGAGAGGGAAGAGGAGAAAAAGAAGAGGCAAGGAAAAGTTTTTCTTGCCTCTCCCGATATTCATTAGTCATTGTTAATCATAATAGATGATGAATCAAGGACAGGCAAATTAAGGATAAAGAAAAATGCTTGCTAGGGTTTGGAGTGCATCGATCGTTGGAATTGACGCGGTAAAGGTGGGTGTTGAGGCTGATGTGTCAGGGGGGCTACCGAAAATTGTGGTTGTGGGATTGCCCGATTCTGCGGTGCAAGAAGCTAAAGAAAGGGTTAAGGCTACGCTAAAAAATTCGGGATATGGTTTTCCGATGCGGAGTATTGTGATTAATTTGACACCGGCAGATTTGCGGAAGGAAGGGCCGAGTTTTGATTTGCCGATCGCCATTGGCATTTTAGCAGCATCGGAACAAGTCAGCGCTGAACTTTTGGGAGATTATTTGTTTTTAGGGGAACTTTCTTTAGATGGGAGTTTGCGGCCTGTGGCTGGGGTTTTGCCGATCGCCGCTGCTGCTCAAAAAATGGGTATTTCAGGATTAGTTGTACCGGCTGGTAACGCGCAGGAAGCGGCTTTGGTACACGGAATATCTGTTTATGGTTTTGAGAATATTTTTGCAGTTACTGATTTTTTGAACAATCCTCAAGTTTATTCGCCTGTAGAAGTAAACGGTCGAGAAGAGTTAGCAAAAACGCGGTTTCCAGGTCTAGATTTAAAGGATGTAAAGGGGCAAATTCACGCGCGGCGGGCTTTGGAAATTGCGGCGGCGGGGGGACACAATTTAATTTTTGTGGGGCCCCCAGGGAGCGGTAAGACGATGTTGGCGAGGCGTTTGCCGGGTATTTTGCCGCCGCTGACTTTTGATGAAGCTTTGGATGTAACTCAGATTCATTCGGTGGCGGGGTTGTTGAAGGATAAGGGAAGCTTGGTGGGCGATCGACCTTTTCGCAGTCCTCACCATTCGGCATCTGGGCCTTCTTTGGTAGGTGGCGGCAGTTTCCCGCGTCCGGGTGAAATTTCTTTAGCACATCGTGGCATACTTTTTCTGGATGAATTAACTGAGTTTAAAAGAGATGTTTTGGAGTTTTTGCGACAACCCCTGGAAGATGGTTATGTGACGATTTCTAGAACTAGACAATCGGTGATGTTTCCGGCTCAATTTACATTAGTGGCAAGTACGAATCCTTGCGCTTGCGGTTATTACGGCGATTCGATCCAACAGTGTACTTGTTCGCCGCAAAAGAGGGAGCAATATTGGGCAAAACTGTCGGGGCCTTTGATGGATCGGATTGATTTGCAAGTGGCCGTTAATCGTTTGAAACCGGAAGAAATTACGCGACAGCCGACGGGGGAAGAGTCGGAACCGGTGCGGGTGAGGGTGCAGCGGGCGCGAGAACTCGCTACTCGCCGTTTTCAGTCGGAATCTAGTTTGCGCTGTAATGCGGAGATGCAAAGCAGTCACATTAACAAATGGTGTCAGTTGGATGATGCTTCTCGGAATTTATTGGAGATGGCGATTCGGAAGTTGGGGCTTTCGGCAAGGGCGAGCGATCGCATTTTGAAGGTTGCTAGAACTATTGCTGATTTGTCGGGGGATGAAAGCTTGAAAACGAATCATGTGGCGGAGGCGGTGCAGTATCGGACGATCGATCGAATGCAGTAAACAGCCGCTCAAAAGACACAATCCCCCGATCCCCGACTTCTTAAAAAAGTTGGGGATCTAACAGTTGATTCGGCGATTTAAATTGCTTCTAAACATACGAAGTCACAGCAGAGGGGGACGAAGGGATTAAGGGGGTATTGAAGCTCGATTGATATTGTCCAATTATTTAATTGAGCAACTGAAACGCCCCCATGTTCCCATGTTTATTGTCTGATTTTTTGGTGCATGGTGTCAGGATAACTTGTGACACTTGTGTAAGTTCTGTTAGTGTTAGATTGGGATGCGACAGCAAACCAAGGCAGCAGTTAAAGTGGCGATCGAGGAAGCTTTAGGCCAACTGCCCGAAAGCTAATCAACTCAAGTGTATCAGCGCAAATATCAAGAGGTTTATCAGCAAGTTTAGGAATCTTATTCTGAGGCCGGACGCAGTATTTATACCACCGCAGTTTGATGCTGGTGTCAAGGACACCCACCCACAGCTTTTGTCAAAAATCCCTCATAATTTCATCAAAAATTCATCAAGTTTTTACCCACTTTTTATCATTTTTACTGTAATTTATGATACCGATCGCCCAAGTTGCCCGAATCTCCACAACGGCCGAATTTTTAATATTTAATTTCCCGCTCTCGCTCTCCCTCGCTCTCCCTCGCTCTTCCTCCCTCTTTCTCTTTCCCTCGCCCCCTCTCCCTGTTTCACCATAAAATTTGAAATTTTTGAGTGACGAATTATGGCACGATCGCAGCGCGTTTTGATACCATTCAATCAAGCGCAAGACTATCAGGGAATGCACTGGAGGTGTGTAAATGGAGCTTTTGGCAGAACAAAAACGGTGCTTGGATTGCTTGGTAAGCTCGATCGAGCAATTGGGAGGCAGAGTAGACATTCCAAAGCTGGAGCAGATAGCTGAGCTAATCATTCAAACGATGAGAGGGCCTTGGCGCTACTTTCACACGTCGGAACACATTTTTGAGGTCGGGGGGTCAGTCGATCCGATCGAGGTGCTGGCTGCGCTGTTTCACGACCTCGTGTACGTGCAAGTGGATCAGGGCGTTAGTTTCAATATTAGCAGTGCCCTTTGTCCTTTTGTCAAAGAGGTGCGATCGCAGTTAGTTATTAGAGATGAAACCGAACTGCCCGATGATGCCATGTATCAGCTAGTGGCCTCAGTGTTTGGGTTTATTCCCGGCAAGACTCTCTCTCCGTTTGGCGGCCAAAACGAATTTTTGAGTGCCGTTATTGCTGCCAAATCTTTGGAGCCTTTTTTGCCAGCTAGTACGATCGCTGAGATAACAGCTTGCATCGAAGCTACTATTCCTTTTCGTCCGGTTGCGCCCAGCGGTTTGAGCGCGATCGAACTTTTGCACGAGCGTTTGGTAAGTATAAATTGCGATTTTAACTTGGGATGGAACCCTGCAGAAATTGTAGAACTTGTCAAGCGTGCTGTCAGGTTAGCAAATAGAGATGTCGAGAATTTTGCCTCTCGAAATTCCTCTGATTTCTTAGACAATACCTGGAATTTGATGCCAGAAACCAACCACGAATTGACAAATGTTAATTCCTATACTGTTGCCGGATATCGCAGGTCTCTGCAAAAAATGGAAGGATTTTTGAACTTCCTCAAACCCGAACTGGTTTTCCAGCAGTTTATGCAAGAGCCGGACGATGAAACCTACGCTAACCTGGTTGCCAGAACTCGCAAAAATATCGAAGTTGCTAAACTTTATCTGGGGGTAAAGCTAATTACTATCGCCATTTTAGAAGCTCTTTCCTACCGTTTGGGGCGCGATATTCCGCTTTCAACTATGATGGGAGAATTGCGTACACCAGGATTTAAAACCTCGGTTTTGGAAGATTACTTGCCCAACAGACAGAGCGCTTACCCTTTAGACAGTCAGTTGCAAAGAGAAGTGTTAGACCTGCTAGAAATAGGACGCAATCAAGAATCGCGCTATGATATTAAAAACTCCCCCGTTTCTACGTTTATTATCAAATCTATCGGCTTTGCTGAAACAGAAAACTTTTTGAAGAAAGCTCAAGAGTTTTTTGCAGATCCTACTTCCTCGGAAGAGTTTCTCTCTTACTGCGCTCCCGATGTCATCGAGACCATCTCCTCCGGCGTGATGAAACTCTTTGATAGCAGAAAGACGGCTTTAGGGAAAGTTAAATTAGTTCACCAAACAGTTTCTTAGGATAGGTTGGCATAATCTTAAAACGTTTTCCATCGCAGAAACCTGGTGTCTTGAGTTCAGCCACAATGTCCGGTTAGTCTGAGATGTTGCACCATTCTCAATAAGGGGCTCTGGGGCCCGTTCCACAAAGAATGAGTTTTCTTGTGTGGAGTAGGGGTTGGATAGGAGAACCCGCAAAAAAAAGATTATTAAGAATGGTGCAATATCTCAGTTTAAACCATAAAAAAGTCCTCTTTAACTGAGATATTGCACTATTCTGAATTAGCATTTTATAAACAGACTTTCCGGCCTGTTCCACAAGAAAATCTACTCTTTGTGGAACAGGCCGGAAAGCCTGTTCTTTAGAATGGTGCCAGATATCAGCTTTAAAGGACTTTAGCTATGAGTCAGGGGTTTGTACCCCTGGCGGACTAATTCGGCATCAAATTTTTATTGCGGTGAACCAGCCGTACCCTCTGCGCCGGAGTTGCTATCAGGTACTGCCGTATCTCTAGGATTAGAATCGCTCTGGCTTTCGGTATTAGTTTTGCCGCTGGTACCTGCTCCAGAAGCACCATCATCTTGAGTTGGAGATGGAGTAGCTGAACTCTCAGGTGCTGGAGTTGGTGGAGTGGAATCTGGCTCCGTCTGCGAATTCGGAACCGTAGTATTGGTATTATTTGACGGCGAAGATGGAGACGGCGCTGCTTGTTGAGCGGGTGCATCTTGCTGCTGTGAATTTGGAATTGTAATATTGATATTGGGAGCCGGACTTGGTTGAGAAGTCGGAGTTGCGCTTTGAGCTGGACTTGGTTGAGGAGCAGGCGTAGCCTTTTGAACTGGAGATGGTTGAACCGGAACAACCTTTTCAATGATCGTTTTTTCTCTCTCTATAGTCCGAGTCGGAGCTGGTGTTACTGAAGGCTGATTCGCTTTCGGTACAACAATCACAGGAGCAGCGGTAGGAGTAGGAGCCTCCTCACCCCGATTGAAGTAATATACACTGCCGAGAACTAAGCCTACCAAAGAAGCAAGAAGAATTCCTAACAGTAACCCGCGACCGGCATTCTCGTTATCACGGACTTCTTGGACTCCAACTTGGCGGTGGTTTTCGGCCATTTCACCCTGTACATAACCTTGGTGATGAGCTGCTTCTTTAGAAGCCTTACCCGTTGTACTCGGAACATTTGTAGTGGTTCGCGTTGTACTGACGTGACCGTTAGTTGCATCTGTGTGAACTTCTTGATGAATTTCACGGCTAGAGCTATTTTCTTCGTTAGGTTTCATAATTATCTTAGCCACAATTATTCAAAAAATATTTGTCTCTAGGAGATTCTCAGGTTTGAAAACTTGAGCTAAGCTGTTGAGCAGTTAAATCACTTATTTTGATTTACTGTCAAGATTCAGGTGTAAGCGTTGGGTGTTTGGCTCGTACCAGTTTAAATGCTTAACAGCTTTCTGCTTAGGGAGTTTAGAGAACTGTTGGTTTCTCCTTCATCTGTATTAAATATAACTGGCCAAGGTATTAAGCAGGCTCTACCCTCAGAGTGATTGCCAGAGTCCCCAAAGGAATAGAATTAGCCGGACTTCAACAAAGAAGACCGGCTAAATGAGTTATTTATAATGCTTGCTCTGCAAGCATATAGCAATCGCAGGAGCCGTAAATTTTTGAACCCACGCCAATCCTCGCCGAAGTTGCGGAGAGGAAGTAATAAATTCACAAATGCTGCGAGGATTGTTATAGATAATTCATGACACCCTTACAAGTGGCAACTTTACCGTCGGAATGGGAAGACAATTCATCAGAGAAATCTGGAAACAAGAGAAGGGAGTAGTAAGAGTTACTAGCTTTCTATTCATCAAGCCACTTTATGCTTGAAATTTCTTTAAATCCGGTTAAATAGCCACAATTAAGTTTTTAGTAATCAAGGCAAGTTTTTTCTTCTCCATCAAGAGAGGATAGTCGTACTCACGACCAACAAGCTTTATTACGGGAAATTAACCGGACAGAAGCCTTACTAACAACTGAATTTTTTTTACTCGGTTCTTTCAATGATGATAGTCATGTGAGCAACTAATGCACCTATCGCTCCTACTGCTGCAATGACTGGAAACAAGGCCGCACCAATCACTCCACCGACTACTCCCACTGTCAGAGGAACTTCTACCAAGATCCGTCCCTCTTCATTTTTGATAATTATGCGTCGGATATTTCCTTCGTGAATCAGTTCTTTAACTTTAGCAACCAAATCGTCGCCGTTAATTTTCACCTCCTCGACGCTAACTTTTTGCTGAGTATAAGCAGGGGTTTCTAAAGGAGTCGTTTCAAAATTAACCTCAGTAACTTTTTGGGCAGAAACTTTTTCAGATACAGGTATTGATTCGAGTTCTCTTGTCCCGACAGGTTCTTGTTCGCGATCTGTAGGTGTGTCCATTTTTTGTTCTCCTTTTAGGTAAAAGTATTTTTGTATAGAATTATATTTAAATATAACACGCAACTTTTTTTGAATCAATCATTCTTTTGGGTGATCTTGGTGCTGCTGTCGTGATTTTATGAAGGTATGATGATGAAAATTCTCTCACTCTCTCGCTTCTGGGCTTATCCCATCTGTCCCTCTCTCCTTGTGCAGTTTAGTTAACTGTCTGCTTCTGGTCCTCGCGTCGCCCCACCCTTGAAAAACCTCCAATTCAGATAGCCAAAGGATGAGAGCGACTTTCACACTCTCACAGACTCAGACTCAACAGGTGTACCGATTGAAATAGTGACATTGTACTGAAAGTACGATCGTCCCGCCGTGTATACAATTACCACCTCTAGTTCGGGAAACCGCACATGGAAACCGTCGCTTACTTTCCTCAAATGTCATTTCAATTTAGCTCAGTGCGATCGCCCAACCAAACCCCACCCCCGGAGGTTCCTCAAATCAACATCTTAGAGTTTCTAATGAGAATCCCCACACGCAGATGTTATTATTTTGATGGCTGGCAATAAGCTTGCGCTGCACAAGTCTTGCGGGATGCCAGCCTCCCAGCGTCTCTCTATCAGGGATTGAAAAAAGGGCAGTCTTACACGCTGGTACTACCACACAAAACCCTATCAGGGATTAAAGAACGCCAGATGTAGTGTCAACACAGCTTCATTGCAACACTACATATAGTGTTTAAACCTCAATACTTCACCGTGAGCGGCAAAGATTTAACGCCCAATTCTGCGATCGATGCGAGCCGATCGCACAAACGGCGCCAACCAAATTGTCGAACCACTCCAATGCAGCCAGCAGTACCCGGCATATTGGCGTCAAAATGTATTCCCAACTCCGCGCGCATCCCGTGAATAGATACTACTGGGTCAGGCGTGATATGGAAAAACAGCCCTTCAACTCCGCGCGTGTCCAACCAATAACCCTCGGTTGGTATTTCGTACTCGCCGGCTGGAATCGG
>NZ_JAUBPW010000134.1:0-4883 GCF_036700965.1 Microcoleus sp. Pol8_D6
GCTACAACATATATATTTGCTTTTATACTCATTTATTCGCTGGTGTAGAACTAGACACTTGGGAACCAGAAATAGCAAGTTATAGGGCTGTTATGGCGCAGTTGAAACAATATTCTGCGCGGGTTTATTTGGATATGATTCAGCAGACGGTGCAAAACTTGAGGGAAACCCATACTCGGCCGGATTTGTTAATAGGCTCTGCCTACGATGAAACGGTGATGATTCCCAAGCACTATCAGGATAATGAATTTACGGCGATCGCCTGTGCCTGTATCTTCAAACTGCTGCTTGCTTACTGCTATGGCAATTACACGGCGGCCCTAGACCACATTTCCCAAGTCAAACAGTATTTGATGGGAGTATCGGGATCAGCTTTTGTTCCCATTTTTCATTTTTATGCCGCCCTGACGCACCTGGCACTTTTTCCCGCACAGCCAGCCATTGAGCAAACTGAAATTATTGCCTTAGTGGAAACCCATCAAAGCACGCTGCAAAAGTGGGCGCAAAATGCTCCCATGAATTATCTGCATAAATGGTGTTTAGTGGAAGCAGAACGGCAACGGGTTTTGGGCAATAAAGCCGAGGCGATTGAAATGTACGATCGCGCAATTTCTGGAGCCAAAGAAAACAAATATGTTAATGACGAAGCTCTGGCCAACGAACTAGCCGCCAAATTCTACTCGGAATGGGGCAAAACAAAAGTTGCTCAAGCCTACATATTTGAGGCGTATTATTGTTATGTTGAATGGGGAGCCACTGCTAAGGTAACGGATTTAGAAACGCGATATCCCCACTTATTCGCAGTAACTCAACCGGGAAGGAAAAACACTCAAACTACCGTAGCAATGACAACGACGGGTTCGGGGAATCACCTAGATATCACCGCAGTCATGAAGGCTTCTCAGGCGATTTCTGGAGAAATTATGCTAGATAAGCTACTGTCTAGCTTGATGAAAATTTTGATGGAAAATGCAGGGGCGCAACGAGGCTATCTGATTTTGTTAAGCCAGGGACAACTGTTTATTGAAGCTGAAGGGACGATCAATGACGAACTCGTCACTGTGTTGCAATCAATTCCCGTTGAAACCTGTCCAGAACTTTCCTCCGCAATTGTCAATTATGTGAGTCGCACTCAAGAAAGCGTCGTATTGGATGATGCTGCGCGATCGGGACAATTTACCAACGACCGTCACATCCGAAAGCATCAGCCCAAATCAATTTTATGTGTGCCGTTGATTAATCAATCTCAAATCGTCAGTATTGTTTACCTAGAAAATAATTTGACAGCCGGAGCTTTTACCCCAGAAAGAGTGGAAATATTAAAAGTTTTATCTGGACAAGCCGCTATCTCAATTCAAAATTCTAAGCTTTATACAGAAGTACGCGAAAATGAAAGCAGGCTGGCTCAACTCAACAAAGCTTACGAGCGATTTGTTCCCCATCAATTTCTCCAGTTTTTAGAGAAATCAAGCATCATTGATGTGGAGTTGGGCGACCAAGTGCAGTTAGAAATGTCCGTGTTGTTTTCCGACATTCGCGATTTCACTACGCTTTCGGAAACTATGACGCCGGAGGATAATTTCAAATTTATCAATTCCTATCTTTCTCGTATGGAACCTGTTATTAATGAAAATAAGGGGTTTATTGATAAATATATTGGCGATGCGATTATGGCGCTGTTTAGCGGTGAGGCGGATAATGCGGTGAAAGCGGGAATTGCGATGCTGCACCGCCTCGCTGAATACAATGAATACTGCGCTAACGCTGGCTGTGCGCCGATTCAGATTGGGATTGGGATTAATACGGGTTCTTTGATGCTGGGAACTGTGGGAGGACCAAATCGCATGGACGGGACGGTAATTAGTGATGCCGTTAATTTAGCTTCTCGCGTGGAAAGTTTGACAAAAAATTATGGGGTTTCGCTGTTAATTACCCAGCCAACTTATACGCGCCTGAAAAATCCATCTCAGTACACAATCCGCACTCTAGATACGGTAAAAGTCAAGGGAAAATCCGAAGCTGTGACGATTTATGAGGTGTTTGATGCAGATCTACCAGAAATTAAACAGACCAAGTTAGCTACGTTGGAATTGTTTGCAGAAGCTAGGGCACTTTATTCGGAAGGGAAGTTATTTGAAGCGGCGCGACTTTTTTCCGAGTGTTGGCGTCAGAATCCAGGCGATCGCGTTGCTAAAATTTACTGGGAACGATGTGAGTCTGCATTAGTGACTCGCACAAAAATCAAAGACCGGCTACACCATTTACATTAATCATAAAAGTCCCAAACTCGATCGCTACATTAAAAACTTAACATTTGTTACAAAAACAAAAAAATTTCCTTTCTCAGGTGCTATTCTATACACAAATCTGGTGCTTTTTGAGTTAGCTTTAATTTTTACCATAAAAATCAATATGCTCTCTATTTCAGGCGTTGCTGTCCAGACGCTGCTTTACGAAAGTGTCAACTCTCTGGTTTACCGGGCGATTCGGGAAACAGATAACCAGCCGATTATCCTCAAACTCCTGAAAGAAAGCTACCCCACACCTCAAGAATTGGTGCGCTACCGCACCGAATACCGCATCACCCAAGAGCTAAAAGAGCCGGGAGTCGTGCAGGTTTATGACTTGCAAAAATACCAAAACAGCCTCGTGATGTTTGTGGAGGACTTTGGCGGCGAATCCTTGACAATTTGGATGGAGCAGCGAAAGTTTACTCTGGAGGAATTTCTGCAAATTGCGATCGCCACCACGGAAGCATTAGGGCAAATTCACAGCGCCAACATCCTCCACAAACATATTAACCCCTCGAATATTGTTTACAACCCCCAAACCAAACAATTAAAAATTATCGACTTTGGCATTTCCACTCAGCTAACCAGAGAAACACCGATACTTAAAAACCCCGGCATTCTGGAAGGAACCCTTGCTTACACTTCACCAGAACAAACCGGGAGAATGAATCGTACTCTCGATTACCGAACTGATTTTTACTCCCTTGGCGTTACTTTTTATGAATTACTCACAGGAAAACTGCCTTTTGACACAGAGGACGCTTTAGAATTGGTTCACTGCCATATTGCCAGACAGCCAGTACCCACGCACGAAATTGAGCCAGTAATTCCCCTAATTATGTCTCAAATTGTCAGTAAACTGATGGCGAAGAATGCCGAAAACCGCTATCAAACTGCCTTGGGGATAAAGCATGATTTAGAAATGTGTCTGGTTCAATTACAAGAAACCGATAGCATAGAAAAATTTGACTTGGGAAGGCGAGATCTTACAGACCATTTTCTGATTCCCGAAAAGTTATACGGTAGAGAAGCTGAAATTTCTTATCTATTAGGTGCATTTGAACGAGTCAGTACAGGTAGGGCCGAAATGATGCTAGTCGCTGGCTTTTCTGGCATTGGTAAAACCGCAGTAGTGAACGAAGTCCACAAGCCTATAGCCAGACAGCATGGCTATTTTATCAAAGGCAAATACGACCAATTTGGGCGCAATATCCCCTTCAGTGCATTTGTGCAAGCATTTCGGGAATTGATGGGACAATTATTATCAGAAAGTGACGATAAATTACAAACATGGAAAACCCTGATTCTCACAGCAGTAGGCGAGAGTGGCAAAGTCTTGATTGACGTAATTCCTGAATTAGAACAGATCATTGCCCCTCAAAGTCCTGCACTAGAACTGTCGGGGACTGCCGCCCAAAATCGCTTCAATTTGCTGATGCAAAAGTTTGTGCAAGTATTTACCCAAGCCGAACATCCATTAGTGATGTTTTTGGATGATTTGCAGTGGGCAGATTCGGCATCCCTGAACTTGCTACAAGTGTTAATGCAGGATAGGGGGCATCTGTTAGTGTTAGGTGCTTATCGGGATAATGAGGTGTCACCTACTCATCCGTTTATGCTGACGGTGGATGAAATTGTCAAGTCTGGGGCAGTGGTGAATACGATTACCCTGCAACCGTTGATTTTAGCAGATCTCAATCAGTTGGTAGCAGATACGCTGATTTGCGATTTATCCTTAGCTCAACCTTTGACAGAATTAGTTTATCAAAAAACCAAAGGTAATCCCTTTTTCTCCACTCAATTCCTCAAGGCGTTGTATGAAGATGGTCAAATTATTTTTAACCCCCCTGTGTCCCCCCTTAGTAAGGGGGGAAGTAAAGGGGGGTGGCAATACGATATTGCTCAAGTTACATTGGCCCACGCCTCGGATGTGGTGGAGTTTATGGCGGTGCAATTGCAGAAGTTGCCTGCCAAAACTCAGGAGGTTCTCAAACTTGCCGCGTGCATTGGGGCGCAGTTTGATTTAGAGACGTTGGCAGTAGTCAGCGAAGAATTACCAGAACCAACTGCATCATCACTCTGGATAGCATTGCAAGAAGGACTCATTTTACCCATTAATGAAGGCTATAAATGCTTCCTTCAAACAGATGCTCAATTCCCTCCTGGGTCTGTTGCTAATCCAACTTATAAGTTTCTGCACGATCGCGTTCAGCAAGCAGCTTATTCATTAATTATCGAAAACCAAAAACAAGCCACTCATCTCAAAATAGGAGAGCTACTCCTACAAAATTCCTCCGAGATCCAAACAGAGGAAAAACTGTTTGATATTGTCGGGCATTTGAATTTAGGAATTGAGTTAATCAGCCAACCAATAGAAAGGGAAGCATTGGCTCAACTTAACTTCAAAGTCGGACAGAAAGCCAGAAATTCTAATGCCTACGCTGCGGCTAATATCTATCTGCAAACAGGCATTAATCTACTAACAGTCAACTGTTGGCAAAGTCAGTATGAATTGACCCTAAAACTCTATGTTGCTGCTGCTGAAGCCGCCTATTTGAATGCTGACTTTGATGGCATGGAACAGATGGCAGC
>NZ_JAUBPW010000042.1:0-58711 GCF_036700965.1 Microcoleus sp. Pol8_D6
TTTGCACTTTACCCTCGCTCTCGCGAGCGCATAACCCAGGCTACGTCAAGTGCCATCGATATATTCAGCAAGCCCTACATAATTAGGTTCTGCGTCCAAGAGTGGATGATTGATATCAACTCCGCTTGTATTAGATCGAGTTCTGTTAGGTCGTAAGATTAAATGAACCGCGAAGACGCTCATAGCGCGAAGGAAGAACTGCATCTTCTTTTTTCTCTTCCTTCGCGTCCTTTGCGCCTTCGCGGTTTAATCATTCCGATGCAACCGGAGGCGATATAACATCCAAGGTATTAAAAACCCTCTGCCTAAACCGATGAAGTAACAGTTTCCGCCGCCTCAGAACTTGGGAAAAACCTTTGAGTAATCCAAGCAGTTACAATATGAGAAAGCAATCCCATCGGCCCAGCAAAAAAACACAAAGCCAAAGAATGAATCGTCCAAACTCCTGTCCGCTGTCCTTCCAAATAAATCCAGCGCCCGACAAACAAGTCCATCACTAAAAAATGTATCCATCCCGTAGCAGCCGCCGTTTCTTCCCCCAGAAACTTAGCAATATCTGCTAACTTAGGATTCGACAAAGCAGCCGCATTTTCCGCAGTCAGACTGCTACCAAACAAATATATGTACAAAACGGCGAGCATCGCAAACGGAATAAAGGAATTCATCACTTTTCTGGTAATTCCCCAGTTTGGTAATAAAATCATAATTGCCCAGAAAGGCACAACGAACAGATTACCGACATTAAAAATTAGTTCTGGTGTCATAGTTGGCTCTTGGCTCCTGCGAATGCAATGCAATTAAGGATGTTAAGATTACTTTACACAATTTTTGCGAAAATTTCTCAAAACCCGAAAAAAATCTCATTCACAAATGAAATAGAATTGCTATACTTATCTAAAATTTCAAATCTCGCATCTAAAATCGATTAAGGCAGCACAGCCCATGACAAATTATAATAACTTTTCCGAGTGGTGCAAGCAAAAAGATAATCTCTCGCCCGGCGCTAAACATACGGTAGAAATACTGTTGCAAATATCAGAGACTTCCGAGTGCGATCGAGCCAACGAAATGCTTTCTAATACAACAGAACTTAACCTCAAAAACCTTCAAATTACCGAGATCAGTCCACTCTCATCTTTCACTAAACTTACTAATCTTATCCTCGGCAGTAATCAAATATCTGACATCGCTCCCCTGCAATCTTTAACCAATCTGAAAACTTTGATTATGGATGTTAATCAAATATCAGATATCAGCCCGCTTTCATCTCTAATAAATCTGACCCAACTCGTTCTCGATACCAATCAAATCTCAGATATCAGTCCCCTAGCAGGTCTAACTAATCTTACCGCACTTGTCTTGTTTGACAACAAAATTTCCGACATCACTCAGGTGAAAAACTTAACTAACTTAAAGGCGCTGATTCTCTACACAAATCAAATTTCAGATATCGCTCCTCTGGAAAATTTAAGTGAACTCCAGACACTCTACCTTTACAATAATAAAATATCGGATCTAACCCCGCTTAGTTCTTTAAAAAATCTCACTACGCTATTTCTGTTCGGAAATAAAATATCTGATATAACTCCGTTGAAATCTCTAACTAACTTAAATAAATTGGTTTTATTCCAAAATGAAATCTCAGATATTAGTCCTTTGACATCACTCACTAATTTAATTGAATTAAACCTCGGTAACAATCAAATATCCGACATCAGTCCGCTGAAATCGTTAACTAATTTGACTCAACTTTATCTGTTCAACAATTCGATTTCCGATAGCAGCGCGCTACAAGCTTTAAATAATTTATTTTTGCTCGACTTGTACAACAATCAAATTTCTGATATCAGTTCCCTGCAATCTTTGCAAAAGTTAACTACCCTCGACTTGCGCGGGAATCCTATTGTTAATAAAATTTGCCCTGTCAATCCTGAATCTATATGCCGGTTTTAATTAATTATTAAGACAGAGGCAAGATGGCAGTTTATAGAGTATAATGTTTAACGTCAATATCAGGAGAAAGTGATGAGCGGACACGATGCTTTGATGTTAGGATTGCTGCTGTTGCCAGGTTTGGCTTTGTCGATCGCAATTATGGGCGCTTTTGCCGCTGGTGGATAATCAGTTTTGGGAACAGGCAGATTTTGTAAAAAGTAGTTTTTCCCTCGTTTTCCTCGTTCCCTGGCTCTGGCTGGGAACGCATTTCACTATTGCTCTGCCTCCTGTTTTTTGCAAGCGAGGCAGAGCCTCTGGAACTCGCTTCCCTGGCTCTGGCTGGGAACCAGTTAATTTCCCTTCTTCCTTCTTCCTTCTATCCTTTACATCCGTCGAGCGAATCCGTTGCCGAACTTCCTTCTATCCGTTACATCCGTTACATCCCGTACATTGCTCGTTGCCGAACTTCCTTCTGCGATAACTTACAAAAATTGTGCTGTCACATCCGAATTTACTAAAGTATTCGCGCACAAAATACCCGATGCTGCGACGGCGGGCACGCCAATTCCCGGCATGGTGCTGTCTCCCACGCGATACAAGCCTTTGACTGGTGTTTGCGGGCCGGGAAATGTGCCTTTTCCGGCGGCGATTGCAGGCCCGTAAGTTCCTTGATATCGGCGTAAAAATCGGGCGTGGGTTAGCGGTGTGCCGATCGACTCTAAGACTATTCGCGATCGCAAATCCGGTATAATTTTTTCTAAAGCTTGAAACAGAGATTGCGAGCGCTCTTGCTTTTTCTGCTGATACAATTCGCCATATTCCCAACCTTCATAAGGTTCCAATGTATAAGCGTGAACGGCGTGATGTCCGGGCGGCGCGAGAGTTGCATCCCACACTGTAGGAATCGAAATCATGCAAGTATTTCCGGGTACTGTAATGTCAACATTGCTGTCGTGAACGACGACGTGGTGGCCGGTCAAACCTTCGAGCCCTTCAGCTTTAATTCCTAAATGCAGGTGCATAAAACTGTCTACTGCGGGCATAGACAAAGCGTTTTTTCGGTAGCTTTCCGGCAAATCTTCAGGGTGCAGTAATTTTGTATAAGTATCCCAGACGGTGGCATTTGAAATGACTATTGGGGCGCGGATAACTTCGCCATTTTTCAAGCGAACGCCGGTGGTTTTGCCCGCTTCAACTAATATTTGCTCGACGGCAGATCCCAGGCGCAATTTTCCTCCCCAGCGCTGCAAACCTCGAACTAAAGCATCGACGATCGCACCGCTGCCACCTACAGGATATTCGATCGCACAGCGCGATCGTTCGCCAATCATAAAAGCTATTTCCGGCGCGACAGTTCCGTGCGCTTTCAAACCCGACAGCAAAAAGCACTCCAAATCTATCAAACGTCGCACCCAAGGGTCACGCACGTCCCGATCCATCAAGGAACCTGCTGAACCCGCGATCGCACCTACTAGCGGCAACAGCTTCAGCAAAGCAGGCGAGTACCGAGACAGCAAAACAGGTATTAACTGCCAGTCGGATCTCAGCGCTAAAGCCGGAATTCCACGCAAAGCTTCATACAAAACTAATAAGTTTTGTTGAAATTGCTGTAATTCTACAGCACCTTGCGGTGTGAACTTAGCTACAGCATCTAAGTAACTTCTCGCATTAGCATAAATTGGTAAACTTCCCTCTGGAAAATGGTAATGCCCCAGCGGATCGTAGGAAATTGCTGCGATCGATTCCTCCAAAACATCAAAAACTTGCCGCAAAGGATTAAACGACTGCGGATCAGTCAAACCGCAATAAAAAGAAGGCCCCGAATCAAAGTGAAATCCTCGGCGCGAAAAGCTGTGAGCTGCCCCGCCCGCTATGATGTGGCTCTCGCAGACGAGCACCCGCTTGCCGTAGCGAGCTAGCATCGAGCCTGCGACTAAGCCCCCAATACCGCTGCCAATTACGATCGCATCAAAGTCTTGCATTTATCAAATGTGGTATAATTGTATTATTTCTTGCTGAGTGTTGACAGGGTATTTTTATGGGAGGAAAACTATGAAAGCTTTATCTATTTTAGATGAAGTTGTTCGCGAATTAGAACAAGATGTCAATATCTCGCGCATTAAAAAAATAATATTTTTTGCTTGTAAAGAGTTCTGGGAAAACGACCCCGCCCAACTCGCCAGCGCAGATGTAAGGATTTTAATTGAAGAACTGTGCGCCAAATACAGCAGGTTAGAAGATATTGAAGCTGTTTTAAATAGTATAGTCTCTAAGGTTAATAAAAAAACAGAGTATGCTTTAGTAGCAGACCTCATAGTCTGTCAACTTAGCAGGCTGTATGAATTTGAAGACTTCACCAAATTAGAAGTAAACATATCTAGTTTTGGCGGTCAGGAAGCTCCCGCATTTGAAGAGCACTTTAGTTCGGAAGTACCCAGCAGCGAAGAAAGGGCAAGAAACCCTGGAACTTTATTTGATGTCAGACAAAAAATTTTGCAGCAAACAAATCCGCTGAGGGCAAAAATCCTAATTTTTTCTACTCTTTATCACCAGTTTACTTTTAGCGATCGCGACTGGCTACTACTGAAAACTCAAGAACTTGACACTCTACTGCGACAACTGTTTAATGTCTGTGGTAGCCTAGCTGAACTTGAATCTCTGTTGTACGGAACTGCTAGCAATCTCGACAACAGAGATGAAAACGACCAAGCTGCGAGCGTAATCATCAAAGCGATGAATCCTTGTTACGCAAAAATGCAACAGGAAGAATCCTATGAAGCCGAATCTTCGGCTAGTCAAGATTACGATCAGACACATTTAAACAACAGTGTTTATGAAGAGATCGAGCTGGTGGACAAACGCAGCGATTATTTTGATCCAGGCGAGATTACTCACATCCTTCAAGCTGCTCCACCTCATTATCATTATGACCCTCAAAAGAGTTACTTAGTGCCTGACACGGCAGAAAATCTACCGTTTAAAGAACCCGAAACCAGCAATAATTATGCTACCGAGTTCAGACCGGAAATCGTAGAAACATTCCCAGTTGCAGAAATGCCGACTATTCTCGAAATTTTAGAACCTGCTGCTCCTGTTATTATAAATATTAGCGATTCCATCAAACGAAAATTGGAATTGGAAGAAGAAATGACAGAATTAGTCAGTCAAAGTGCTAACTCCGCAACGGCGCAAATAGAAAATATATTCACCCAGTTAGAAGCGACTTTGAACGGAAAATTTTCTACGGGAAGTGCTGAGGAGCGTTTGTACTGGAAATATAAAAATCTCAGAGAGTATGTAGGCAAAGTTCAGAAGTTTACCGATAAATTGCTGGAAATTTTGATTGAACTGGAGTCAAAAGAAAGCGGAAAATATTCTTCTGAAATCCCAGAAAACATGGCAGACAATATTTCCCAAATACCGCCGGAAAACTCTAGCCATAAAGCAAATCAGTATCAGCTTCTGGAAATGGCAAAGCAAGGCAAACCAAAGGCGATCGCCCAATTGATTAATCAATTGCTACAGCCTAAAGGAATTGCTGCTACAGCGGGATTTAAAGATGGTTGGCTCCATGTAATTCTGGAGTCTGCTGAAGTACCAAACCAACAGGCTACAGCTACATATATTCACAAAAAACTCTGTACTTTAAAATCAAAATATCTTACTCATGTGAAAATTCACGGGCGACAGTTAGGCAGCAAAACAGTTTTTTGGAGTCAAGAATTTGTCAATCAAACTCATTAAATGCCATACCCAAGTCTTGGGTAACACAAACTAAGTCCGCCTGGGTCAACTGAAATTCAAGAAATTTTATCAAATTTCTCAGACTCAAGTCTGGCACTACAAAAATTAAGTCCGCCTGCGCGAACAGAAACTTAAGCAGTCTAGAAATAGCAGATTGTACCTAATTCACAACAAAAACAAATATGAATGCCAGCGAAATTTTAAGGCGATATACATCAGGAGAACTAGATTTTCAAGGTATGAATCTCAGAGGGATATACCTGAGTGGTGCCGATTTAATTGGCGTCAATTTAAGCAGTGCTGACCTCTGGGGTGCAAACTTAGCGATGTCGTACCTGAGCAGAATTAACCTTCAGCGCGCAAATTTAACTAATGCAAAGTTGTGCGGTGCTAACTTAAATCAGGCAAACTTGAGCGGAGCCAATTTGTCCGATGCAGACTTCCACGGAGCGACTTTGCAAGGTGCAGACTTTCGCAGAGCCAATATCTCTTTGGCAGTTTTTATCGATGCAAATTTGAGCGATGCAGATATGCGAGGTGTCAATTTGCAAGGTGCTGATTTGCGCGGTGCGTGCTTGCGGGGTGCAAATTTGCGGAAGGAGCCGCGGATTTTTGAGGGTGCAAATTTGCGGGGTGCAAATTTGCAAGGTGCTGATTTGCGGGGCGTCAATTTGCAAGGTGCAGATTTGACTAAAGCTAATCTCAGTCACGCGAATTTGACAGAAGCATCTCTGGGGGAAGCAAATCTGACTCAGGCAAATTTGAGCGAAGCTATTTTAGATGGCGTATTTTTGACTGAAGCCACTTTGGTAGAAACAAATTTTTCCTGGGCTGTAATGGCAAATGCTAAGTTGGAAAGAGCTGTGTTAATTGATGCTGAATTGGCTGGCGCTAACTTGCGGGGTGCATTTATGACTGATGTTAAGTTGAGCAATGCTAATTTAATCATGGCTGACTTGAGTCGAGCTAATTTGGTGCGGGCTGATTTGAGTCGAGCTAATTTTAATCAGGCAAATTTGAGTGAAGCTAATCTGACTGATGCTTATCTGGCTAGAACAGATTTGCGGGAGGCAATTTTGCACCGCACAACTTTGATTAGGGCAGATTTGAGCACTGCTAATTTATCAGGTGCTCAGTGGCGCGGTACAATTATGCCGAATGGAGAAATGCACGGGTAATTACTTCGACTAGCAATTTAACGCTCTCGGCAAAATAGTTAATTTAATAGTGAAGAAAATTTTGTTTAAGTAAAAAAATAGGACAAGGCTGTGTTAAATCCAGGAACAATTTTACAAGAACGTTATCAATTGCAACAGCGTTTAGGACGCACAGCGGCCGGTCATCAAACTTGGCTAGCAGTAGATTTAGAGTCTCAAGAACAGGTGACACTGAAAATGTTAGCTTTTAGCCCGGAAATGCACTGGGAAGAACTCAAGCTTTTTGAAAGAGAAGCACAAGTTTTGCAGGCCCTAAATCATCCCCGCATTCCTTGCTATCGAGATTATTTTTCCCTGGAGCGGGAAGCCGGAGCAGGATTGCCTTGGTTTGGGTTAGTGCAAGATTATATTCCGGGATTTTCACTTCAGGAATTGTTAGAAAAAGGCAAGAAATTTTCAGAAAAACAAGTACGAAAAATTGCCACTGAAGTGCTGGAAATTTTAATTTATTTGCATGAATTAAGCCCCCCAGTTTTGCACCGAGATATTAAGCCGAGTAATTTAATTTTGGGGGAAGACCAGCACGTTTATCTAGTAGATTTTGGTGCGGTACAAGCTCAAGCGGCGGTGACAGGTGTAACGTTTACAGTGGTAGGAACGAGTGGCTATGCACCATTAGAACAGTTTTGGGGGCGGGCGGTGGCTGCTTCGGATTTGTATGCTTTGGGAGCTACTTTAATTCATTTGTTAACGGGGATGACTCCTGCGGATTTGCCACAGAAAGATTCTCGGATTCAGTTTAGCGATCGCGTGAGTGTGAATCCCAGTTTGGTAAGCTGGATTGAGAAGATGACGGAAATCGCCTTAGAAAAGCGTTTCAGCAAGGCTAGAGAGGCTTTAGCAGCTTTGAAATCGGGCAAAATACAAGGGGCTAATCTTCAAATTCCGACTGTTTGGAAAATTGCTAAACCACCTCACTGTCGCATTCAAGTTAGCAAATCAGCAACGGAGTTAAACATTAAAATTCCGTCTACTTTAGCCAGAAAGCCTTTTTTAGGTGCTTTTATAGGAATATTAACTATACTGCTATCTTGGCCGATAGTCTTAGCATATTTGCAAGTAAATGTCAGTATGGGATTAGGATTTTTTCCGCTTGTAGCAAGTATGTTACTTAAGATTTTGGGCAATGGTACTAAAATTACATTTAACCGGAACTACTTTAAACTGGAACACCAGATATTTGGTTGGAGTTATTTAGGACAAAGGGGGGAAGTTTCTGAGATTTTGGGTGCTTTTCTATACAATACTTATCAGGGAAATCAAATCAGGATTCGTTCAGGTAACGAGAGGGGAACTTACTTTTATACTTTAGCAACAAATTTGAAAGAGGTTGAGGCGGCTTGGTTAGCGCAAGAAATTCAAGATTGGTTAAATTTAAGATAAATTTTTGTAGGACGAAGCCTTGGTGATTAATTTTTTTGTATAATAGACACCTTGCAACTAAAAATGGGTGACGCACTCACTTATAGGGGGTATAAAATACAGCATATTCCAGGTTCATTAAGTACAGTAGCAACAGCTTGTAAACCAGACTGCTCGATAAAAAAAATGATGCTACTTTAAAAGAGTTATGCCAAGGCTTTCAAAAAAAGACCCCAATCAAAGTCAGTATATCTTATTACGCGATCGCCCAAAAAACCTTGAATTTTAATTCAAATTTATCCCTTCACAGGCAAAACGATCGCAAACTCAGTGCCAATTCCTGGCTCCCCTTTCACCTCAATGCTTCCGCCATGTTTCTCTACCGCAATCTGGTGAACAATTGCCAACCCCAATCCAGTTCCTTTGCCGACACCTTTCGTCGTGAACAAATGGTCGAATATCTGGTGTTTAACTTCCTCTTTTATCCCGGTGCCGTTATCAGCAATTTGAATTTTAATGTACCCTTCGCCGACTATATCGGTGCAAATCGTGATGCGGTTGGGATTGGCGGTAATTTCGATAAAACTGCGTCCTATATTTGACTCTTCTAAGGCATCGATCGCATTGGCAAGCAGGTTCATGAAAACTTGATTCAATTGACCGGGAAAACATTCGATTTTAGGGAGATTTCCGTATGTAGTTATCACTTCGATCTGGGGGCGGTGTTCGTTTGCTTTGAGGCGGTGTTTCAAAATTAAAATAGCGCTATCAATGCCTTCGTGAATATTAAAAGGAACTTTGTAGTCTTTGTCGCCTCTGGAGAAGGTACGCAAACTGTTGCTGATGCTGCAAATGCGCTCGCACCCAAGTTGCATTGAATCAATCATTTTCGGTAAATCTTCCAAAAGATAATCGAGGTCTATCTCTTCGGCGTGGTCGGCTATTTCCGATGGCGAGGCAGCGGAGCGATACAATTCTAAGTGTGCGATCACATCTTCCAAACTTCTTTTACCTTCGCTTAAATTGCCAGAAATAAATCCAATCGGATTGTTAATTTCGTGGGCGACTCCGGCGACCAAATTACCCAATGCCGACATTTTCTCGCTTTGCACGATTTGCAGTTGTGCTTGTTGTAAATTTTTTAAAGTTCGTTCTAGCTGTTGATTTTGCTCTTGCAAAAGTTCGGCTGCTCGCTTGCGCTCAGTGGCATCAACACCCAAACCAATAATCCCGATTGTCTCGCCCTGGGAATTTTTTAACTGCACTTTCGTGATTTCTAAATCATGTAGTTTGCCGTCAACAAGTCTGAGAATTTCGCTGGAGTAATGCGGCAAATCTTGAGCAAGGCAGGCGGCATCGGAAACCAGACATCCCGCTGCATTCTCCCCCAGTATATCTTGATAATGATCGACAGCTAGGAAATCGCTCAGAGGCACGCCCACATCTTGAGAAAATGTCTTGTTCAAAAACTGTACTTTACCACTGGGATTAACCATCCAAATCCAAATCGGAGCGACATCAAGAATCGCTTGGAGCATTTTTTTCTGATCAGCAAGCTGAGCTTCGGTTCGGCTAATTGTTACTAGCGATCGCTCTAATTGTTGGTTGTAATCCTGATATTTTTTATAGAGAAGAGCATTTTGCAAACAGATGGCTGCCTGGGAAGACAGGAGATTGAGAAGTTGCAGGCGATCGCGAGTAAAAACTCTTGCGGTTAAGCGATTTTCCAGATACAAAATGCCGACTAAGCTGCCTCGATCGAGAATCGGCCAACACAACAGGCTCTGCGGTTGGTATTTGAGGATGTAGGAGTCGGAATCCCGATCTCGTTGTTGAGCGAGATCCCGAACAATCACAGGTTTCAATAAATTTTTAACGCAGTCAACAATTTTAAGGGGCAAGATATCGCTGTTTTCATCGAGTTTTGCGGATGATAAGTCGATCGCCCACTCGACTCCCGAATTGTCGAGCGTGCTGGTAGCCGCGATTTCCCATTGATTGCCGTTTGGTAAAATCAGCGCTCCTTTGTCAGCTCCTGTATTTTTCATCGCCAGTTGCATCAGTTTGGCAATCAGTCGATCAAGTTCTCTTTCACTAGAGAGCGCTTGACAAGCTTTTAGCAGTGTTGAAAAATTCCCAAAATCTGAGACACTCGCCGAAACAGACGGATGAATGGATGGATGAATGGATGGATGAAGCGATGGATTTTGCCCCGCAGGTGTTGAAAAATTTGCTAATGGATTTGCAGGGAGTTTGGCGGGTTCTAAAATCGGTTTTAATAATTGAGGATAACGTTTTTCTAAGTCGTCTATTTTTGCTCTATCTCCCCAGCGGACATAGCAATCATAGGCATCTATCATGTAGAGTCTGGCAATTTTTTCCCTTCCTAATGACAGGTAAAATTTAGCAGCGAGTTCGCAGGCAAGAGCTTCTTCATTGACATATTCGTTAGCTTTAGCTCCGGTAATAGCTCGATCATACAGTTCCATTGCTTCTGCTATCTGTCCCAAAACGCCCAGCAACTCTGCCTCAACCAGATCGAACTTGTGTTGGTAATTGATCGGCGTATGGTGCGCGAATTCTTTGAGTTTTTTCTGACTAGCCCCAACGCGCTTCAGGATTTGTTGGCGCTCCGCCGGTGCGGCATCTGCATAGATTGCCAAATGTGCCAGTGCATCATAAAAGTCGTGCATCATCGTTACTAGCATCAAAACACAATTCCCAAGATAAGGTTTGCCTCCATTTCGCCTGTCGATTGGCTGCGGATTACGGCTCGAATATATCCCGAATCCGTAGCCTCTTTTTGCTAAAATTTATACACCTCAATCTAGCAGGTAACAGGTAAAATTAATTGAAAGATTGGAATGTTTAATGTATTTGTAAATAATCGGTCTGCGTTCGAGTTGGTCGAGAATGTCTGTTCGGTAGAAAATTTTTTCTACCGATGCAATTAACGGTCGCTAATGCAACTTTTTGGGATTGTGGCAGCACCGCCTCCCGCAAATCCTCCGCCACAATGATGTAGGTTTGAGAATTTTAGCTCCAGGTTGTTGGTCTTTCTCGCGCATGAACCGATCGATAGCCGATCGAGAATCTGTGTATAATTGCGCGATTGCGCGATCGAGCGATACCCCGGTATTACGCTAGTCAAATATACTGCATTTATTATTGTGTCCATATTGGCTGACCTCAACCCAGACATTAACTTGACAAAACTTAGTCTATCTATCTTAGGGCATAAACAGCATAATTTTCGAGCTGTCGATCAAAAAATCAAATTATCTATTAAAGAATAATATTTTATACTTGGGCGATCGCGATTAAAGCTTTTTACTTACGTATAAGTTTCTACTGTTAATCTCAAATGCGATTCAATGAACGCGAAATACCGTATAAACACTGCTTTATCATGTTTTCAAACATACAATTGCTGATTAATTAAATTTAATATAGTTCGATCGCCCAAATTTCCGCAAAGCCGATCAAAAAGTTAATACCTTAAAAAGTCCAAATACAATCTATAGAAATTATAAAGAATCCGTCGTGAAAGCAGTGGCACTCCAGTCCCCCCTAGAAAAGGACAGGGCCGTTGGATTGTGGTCAAACCCCCCTGCACTCTACTTCCGGCCTCATAGCCCTCCCTGCGGTTAAAACCCAATCAAATATTAATAGGCAGTAGTCTTCAAATGACCGAAAGCATCCAGGATACAAGCCCCCGGATTCATCCGTGGGGTCAATGCTTCAATCTAAAATCTATAGCGTTTCTCAGTCAACTGAGGTACATTTTTAGAGCTAAAATCCTTAATGGATAAGGATTGGTTGTACCTGATCAGCTAAGGAAACGCTATAAAATCTAAAATCTAAAATCGATTGACTTTACCTACATTCCGACAGGGGTTAAAACCCCTGTCGGAATGTAGCTTCCAGAAAAGGAAACAGCGTTATTTGAGATTAGTCGTCTGTCGCTCTTTCGGCCGCTCGTTGAGTTCAGTCAATATCTCCATTCACTTTCTAGCAAATATTGTCTGAGGCATCTTGAGCCTTCTATCTTGCATCTCGTGCTGCATCATTGATATTTTCTTGGCCGCCGGCGGTATTATATCTCAGAGACTCAGTACCTTCTGATACTCTTTCTTTTGCTCCCTCGGTGGCTTCTTTAACAATATCTTTTGCTCCCTTCAAGCCTTCGCGAGTGTTTTCTTTAAGATTAGCAAAGCCTTGTTTGGTTTTGTTGCCAAAGTCATCAGCTTTCCGCTGGGCGGTGCGAGCATCGTCCTTGACCTTTTGGCCAATTTGGTCGAGTTTTTCAGGCGCATCATCCGCTACCCGCCGCACATTTTCACCTACATTGTTGCTAGATTTCGTGTCAATGCGTTGCTGCGCTTGCTCTTTGAGAAGCTGAGCTTTTGCTTCTGTTGTTGTCATCTTTTTGTTTCTAGGATCGACATCGCTGTAATCGTTCATGCCGCCTTTGAATTCGGACGTTACAGCCCCGGTCGGCACTTCTTCTCTAATTTGGTCGGCAGTTTTTCCTTTTCCTGTCATCACATCAGTTTTTCCTGCCATAATATCAGGGGCGGTGCTGCAGGCCGTACTTACAAATACTAAAATGCCAGCCAGAAAAACTGTTAAAATTTGTACAGCTCGAATTTTTTTCAGAAATGCAGTTAGTCTCTTCATAAAAATGCTCCTTTCTATTGTAAGATGCTCAAATGCCTTGTGGCTTTGTCGATGTCTAGCCTTACCAAATTAGGTACTTAAACACTTTTTTAAGTATAGGAATAGAAACCGTAGTTTTTCATCTATCCCAAGTTACATTCCTTAAGTTATAGAAGAAGGAAGAAGGAAGAAGGAAGAAGGCTTGGCGACCGGATAGAAATCAGCAATCAGGAAGAAGGAATGAATAATCCTCAATCTTTACCAATTATTAAAAGTCGTAGCACCCTGCGCCGGACAAGGCAATGCCGTTTCCATACATAGCTGTTTAGATATCCAGACGCGCACTATGTTGAAATGTTGTGCGTGTTCGTCTCAAAAAAAACCTTCTAGTCAGGAACTAGAAGGAATATGGTGTATTATCTCAAGTACAACAAGGTCTTTAATCGCAATTGTGATGGCACATCCCGATCGCACACATCTGTCTAATGGCTGAAAGTATCTGTACAGTTGCTAAGGATTTTGAATCGCTGTTTTTAGACTTTTGCAGAATTCGCCGATCGCCTCTAAGCCCTGTTCGGGAGTACCTTCTGCCAAGCGTTTGACAAAAGCACTGCCCACAATCGCAGCATCTGCACCCCATTCTTTCACTTGGCGAGCGTGTTCGGGTTGCGATATACCAAACCCGACGCCGATGGGTTTGTCGGTGACGGCGCGAAGTTCTTGCAGCAACTCTTTTGCTCTCGTTTCTAAGCCTTCGCGTACTCCCGTCACCCCCGTCACACTGACTAAGTAAATAAATCCTTGAGACTGACGAGCGATCGCCTCTATACGACTTTTGGGACTGGTGGGAGCAACTAATAATGTGAGTTCAATCCCTAATTTGTTGGCAGGTTGAATGAGACTGTCGGCTTCTTCTAAGGGCAAGTCTGGTACAACCAATCCCTGAACTCCAGCACTTTTGATTTGCTGCAAGAAGGTTTCTATACCTCGGTACAAAATCGGGTTGTAGTATGTGAAGAGAATGATGGGCGATCGCAAATTTGGACTAACTTTCGCTACCATTTCCAGCACCGCATCTAACCGCGTTCCCCGCTGTAGAGCCCTTGTAGCAGCCGCTTGAATCACCGGCCCGTCAGCTAGCGGGTCAGAATAGGGAACGCCAAGCTCGATCGCGTCTGCACCGTTATCATCCAAAATTTGCAGTGCTTTAGCCGTTGTCTCCAAGTCTGGGTCGCCCGCAGTAATAAAAGGAATCAATGCACATTGGTGGTTCTTGCGTAACGTTTCAAAACAATTAGAAATAGTCATTAGTTATTAGTCATCAGTCATTAGTTGTTGGCAGTTGGTTGTTGGCAGTTGGTTGTTGGCAGTTGGTTGTTGGCAGTTGGCAGTTGGTTGTTGGCAGTTGGTATTAGCTAATAACAACTAATATCATGTCCGATGAATTAACCATAATAGCCCGGTCGGGGCGGGTTTTTGATATTGTCAATTATGGGCGGTATTGTTGGTGAAGCCGCCCCTACAAAAATCGCGATCGCTCGACCGGACATGATATAACCACTAACCACTGACAACTAACCACTAACCACTGACAATTGACAACTGACAACTAACCACTGACTAATTATCTTTTTCCTGCTCAATTTCGGCTTGAAGTTTGGCTAATTCTTCAGGAGTGAGTTCATCGAGTTGCTTCTGCAAGACAGCTTCTTTGTAGTCTTGCAATTGCTGGCTGTAGGTCATATTTTGAGTCAGTGCTCGAAATAAATAAGTCACCAGCCAGCCAATCAAGCCGGCGACCAAAAATAACTGACTCCAAATCCCTGCATTCATACTGTCGAGTCCGGCAAATTGCAGTAGCAAGTAGACAAACCCACCTGCTACAAAAAAGCCGACACTGATTCCAATTACGTCAATACGTCGCATTTAGGCTTCTATCTGCCGCCGTTTGGGCCGAAAATTCAAAAATGGAGCTAGGAGAAACATACCTGGGAAGAAGAAGAACATCAAGAAGTACATGAAGCCGCGCTCAAAAGAGGTAGCGACGTACCAGCGGCTGTTCAGGTAAGCGTAGGTGGCCGCGGGTACTACCAGGAGGTAGGCTCCTGCCAAGACGGCGTAAAGCAGTAAGGTAATATACATAGATTTGCTTTAGGGGAATAATAACACGGGTAAGTCAGTTGACACGCTCCGTTAGCTGGTTAACTATTGTACCGCTTGCGGAGATCCAGCGCGACTTTTGGGAATTTTTTGATTAGGGGTTGCGTAAATTGGGGTTTTGCCTGTAGAATAAAAGGCTGTTGCTGTTAGTGGCTCAAAACCACAGCAGCTTGACCAAAGGGGGGCGTGGCGGAATGGTAGACGCTACGGACTTAAAATCCGTTGACCCGAAACGGTCGTGTGGGTTCAAGTCCCTCCGCCCCCATCCATTTCAATCATTTGTGATTCAACGGTTTCAGATTTCTTGTCACCAAGAGTTCTGTTTGTCGCTCAATTTTTGCGCTAATGGTTTTCTACTATGTCCAAAAGCGCCTCTATATCTGCCTGCCAAGTTCGCCCCGGATTTTTTACGTCGGGTCTTCAACTGGTTGAGCAAATCGGCTGGTTTGGGAAATTGGGCGGCTGTGGGATCTGAGTTTCAATAGTCGAATAACAAATTATGTGCCGTCGTTAACACATTAATGTCCTCAAAATAGACAATATCTAGCTTCAAGTTTGAGATGAGACGGGGAGTGCGATCGCAAACTCTGCTCCCCCTCCCAAAGATGAAATTACCTCTATTTTCCCCCGATGTTTTTCCACAATTTGGTAGCAAATTGCGAGTCCGATACCAGTGCCTTTTCCTGGTTCTTTAGTTGTAAAAAATGGGTCAAATAGCTTACTGTGGATGGCGGATGGAATGCCAGGGCCGTTATCGCAAATTCGCACCAGAATTTGGCTACTATCCAACTTTTGCGTCTGAATTAAAATCTGAGGATTTTTCCCTTTTTTAGAGTCCTGGGATGACTCTTCTAGTGCATCTATCGCATTGGCTATAATATTCATAAATACTTGATTTAGCTGCGCTGGATAACACTCTACTTCTGGCAACTCTCCATAGTTTTTGATAACTTCAATTCCCTGCTTGAGCCGACTGTTCAAAATCAATAGTGTATTGTCAATGCCTTCATGGATATCAACTAATTTCATTTGAGATTCATCTAAGCGAGAGAAGTTTCGCAAAGACAAAACTATTTGCCGGATGCGTTCTGAACCTATTTTCATAGATTCAAGCAGTTTTAGTAAATCTTCTGTGAGAAAGTCTAGTTCTATTTCTGCGATTTCTTCTGCGATCGCCTCTGTGGGTTCCGGGTATTCCTGCTGATAGAGACGAAGTAAATGCAGCAAGTTTATAACATACTCGTTGGCGTATTCTAGGTTGCCGTGAATAAAGTTAATAGGGTTGTTTATTTCATGGGCGACGCCTGCCACCATCTGCCCTAAACTGGACATTTTTTCGGTTTGAATTAACTGGGTTTGGGTGTGTTTAAGTTGGTGAAGCGCTGCTGTAAGCTCTTCTGTTCTTGCTTCTACTCGCTCTTCCAAAGTTTGGCGACCCAGCTCTAATTCATGGGTGTATTCTGCTACCCATTGAACTAATTGATTGATGGATTTTGCTAAGGTTCCTACTTCATCTTCTGTGGTGACAGGTGCTTGCAAATCAAAATTTGCTTGTTGAGTAATAGTTTTAGCAACGCTGGTTACAGCTTGGATAGGGATGGCGATCGCGCGGCTGGTACAGATGGCTAGAAAAGTAGCGATCAAAACTGACACTAACATACTCACTACGATGATTTGCACTCGCAATTTCTCAGCTATCTTAAAATTAATGTAGGCTTGTCTTTGCTGTGCCTTAGCTACTTCTGTCATCAAGCTTAAACTCTCTGACAGTCGCTCAAACTTAACATCGAGCTTAACTGCTCTATCCCCTCTGATTAAATCCAATACCTGCTGCTGTGCCTCTTTAACTTCTTCTGGTTTTAGCGCGGAGGAAGCTATTTCTTGCCCAAAAAATGTGAGCAATTGAGAATACGAATCTGTCGCAGTTGTGTAACCATCTAACAATTTCTTTAATTCAGCATAATTTACTGCTAATTCTGTGGAATGTTCTTCACTAAAAGTGTCTATTTCTGCAATAAGTTTTTTAACGGCCTTAACATCTTTCGAGAACTTAGCAGTTTCATATTCAAACCAGATTGAATCTCCCAAGATAGATATTAGTCGTTTGGGATGTGACTGCACTACCTGCACGGAATATTCTAAATCCCTGAGCAAATCCTGTTGCTGGTCGGCGAAAGTTAGAGCTTGGAAAGCTTGGTCTTGGTAATAGTCTCCACAGATCATTCCCCCTGTGGCTCCTAGTACGGCTATTCCAATTGCTAGTGAGTAGCCATAATTAATTTTTTTGGCAATGCTTAACCGAGAAATGAAGCGGTTAATTGCAGTCAAGGGAGTTTTTTTGAGAGGATTTTTGAGGTCGCGAGATCCTTCAGTGACAGCGGCATTATTTTTTCGTCTATTTAGGATAAGGTTTTTGAACCTCACAGCCCTATTCTCTCTCTGTTCAAACTTTTGCATACTGGCAACCTGAGCTAAATTTTAACAAGTTTATTAGTAAATGCACATAAATAAAGTCTCTTATTCATAGTAGGGCATCTTCCCTAGAGCTTATGGATTAAGGGCTAAAGCCCTACTACAAAGTAGGCATTAGATAAAATTTAACCTTCTTAAAAGAGATTCCCCTGACCAATGGCTTTATAAACTTCACGAATCATGTTATAATCACTGTCGTTTGCTGGCACCAGTTTAGCTCCTTGATACTTATCATTATCTTTCCCAACTAAAATTGCTTCAATTAGCTGATCTTGATTTTCTACCAGGCGATCGCGAATTTTTTCAACAAGAGTATTAGGCAGGTTGCTACTAGCAACAAACAAATCACTAGGTAAGGGTTGCCCTGTGGCAATAATCCGAAAATCATTGGTTGATAAACCGTCTGTTTTGAGTAAATCTTTGTATCTATTCACACCAATTGCTAAGGCATCAACTTGGTCTTGTTTGAGAGCCTGCAAA
The DNA here is from genome assembly GCF_036700965.1 of Microcoleus sp. Pol8_D6. Lineage (NCBI taxonomy): Bacteria > Bacillati > Cyanobacteriota > Cyanophyceae > Oscillatoriales > Microcoleaceae > Microcoleus > Microcoleus sp. Pol8_D6. The sequence goes on from NZ_JAUBPW010000042.1 coordinate 18,030, forward strand.
CCCTTTCTTTCCAACATTGAGATTTTGAAGTCTGATTGGGGATTTAAGCCAGCATCCAGGAGAATTTTAATCGGGCCTAGATGACCACCAGTTGCACCTATTTTCCACATAGCTATTGTTTTACCTTTCAATTGTGCTGGTGACTTAATCTCACTATTGGCACGAACAAGAATAATTGAGTGATAGTCCGGGCGGGTGATGGCAATGATGGGAACAGCATTTGTCCGGGCCCGCATAATCACATATTCAGATGGCCCTGTTAGAGCTAATTTTAGCTGATCCGACTGGAGAGCTACGGCTGCTGCTATATAGTTATCTACGGGGAACAATTCAATTTTTTTCTCCAAAACTTCCCCAAGAACAGTCCGAAAGGTTTGATAATTTTGCTGCAAATCTTCTGCACCCTGAACATCAGTTACAGCAAATTCAAGGGTTTCAGGTTCACTTACGGCAAAATTGGAAGAAGTGCGATTAGATTGATTTACTGTTGTAGAACAACTTGCTACAAACAATAGCGATAACCCAACAAAATGCCGCCGCTTCATGATTTTTAGGAGTTTGAGTGGCAGTTTAAAATTGCATAACTATTATAAGCTATTTGGAAGAAACTTTCATTAAAATAGATTATCCGTTGGTTAAGCTTCTGTCAACTGTTGTGGCCAAATTATTAAGAAAATTTTTATCTATAGGTTTTATGGTTGGGATCATAAGGCAGCGGATCTTGTAAACCTAACTCCTTAAACGCTGCCAGACTTAACTCACAGGAATCGCAAACGCCGCCAGCAACTTCACCGCCGTAACAAAACCAAGTTTTTTTTGCAAGGCACTCCCCCATTATTGCCTAATTTAATGATTTCTGTCTTTTTTAGCTCAATCAGAGGTATTAAGATAGAGAGTGCATCACGTTCTTTCCCCTATTGTGCCCCTATCCGAAATGCTTCTTGAATGGCTTGAATATAATGGGGGCGACCGTCCCGATAGCCGGAATAATCTCAAGTGTTGATACTAATGTAAACGCGATCGGCGTTGAGAGTTTCGGCCCCGGCGATGCCAAAACTTAGAAAAATTGTATTGCGATCGATAACGTAGGTGATGGGCAGGCTTTCGGACATTCGATCGAGGGTACAATCCCGTATCACCAGGACGCCTCAAGAGGACTTTGATTGTCTAATTTTTACAAGTCCCGTTTTTTAAGAAGCGACACAGAATTTGTCAAAAGTTTAAATAGCGACAACGAACCTGTTAAAGTCACTGCTGTACTTTTGTGGTCAAAAAAGCTGCTAGAATCTTTATATAGCGAGCGCTTCAGTTAATCTTATGGAGACGGGATTAATTTTTAAAAGCGACAAATAATATGTTATTCGACACTAATCGCCATCTCATGCCCGGTAAAAAAACCATGATGTCTGTAGGGACTGGTTCACCAATATCTGTAATATAAGAATATAAGTTATATATCCCGTAAACCCGGCCTAATCGAGACTTCACAACCTTGACTCCAGACAAACAAAAACGAAGTCGCCCCGCGTGATATTACGCAGCAACTGGCAAAGTAATCACAAATTCCGTGCCCTGTCCTATTTGAGAATTCACCTCAATTTTCCCTTGATGCTTGGCAAGGATTTGATAGGAAATAGCCAATCCTAATCCAGTACCTTTGCCGATCGACTTTGTAGTAAAAAATGGGTCAAATATCTGTTGGGTACTGGCGGACGCAATTCCCGGCCCGTTATCCCGAATCTTGACGGTGACAGTATTGTCGGCTGTAATTTCCGTGCTAACCCAAATCGTTGGCGAATAGCCTTTGTCTGCCTTTTTCACCTCTTCCAGCGCATCTATTGCATTGCAAATAATATTCATAAATACTTGATTCAGTTGCACGGGATAGCACTCAACCGCAGGCAACTTGCCGTATTTTTTAATAACTTGAATACCTTGTTTGAGTCGGTGATTGAGAATGACGAGGGTGCTATCTATTCCTTCATGAATGTCGGCTGATTTCATTTTTCCATCGTCCGATCGCGAAAAATTCCGCATGGATACGACAATTTCGCGAATGCGATCGGCTCCCATTTTCATCGAAGATAGGGTTTTTGGTAAATCTTCTCTGAGAAATTCGAGTTCAATGTCTTCGATGCGCTGTAGAATGGCATCTGGTGGGTGGGGATAATATTCTTGATAGAGAGTTACCAAACCTGCCAAATCTTCGATGTATTGGTTGGCATAGTCAATGTTGCCGCCGATGAAGTTGACGGGATTGTTGATTTCGTGGGCTATCCCTGCAACCATTTGACCGAGAGATGACATTTTTTCGGTCTGAATTAATTGGGATTGAGTTTGTTTGAGTTCTTTTGTATACTCGCTAACTCGCTGAATCAATTGATTGAAAGAGGCCGCTAAAACTCCGATTTCGTCTTCGGTTGTGATTCGTACTTGGAGGTTAAAATTCGATTCGCGAGTGACTTGCTGAGCAAAATTAGTCACGGTTTCGAGGGGTTGGGCGATCGCGCGGCTGGTTTTGTCCGCTAGGGTGGCGGCGATGAGTGCTGAAATTAGCATACTCCCGATAATAATTCGGTTTCGCAAATTTTCAGCTTGTTCTAATGCTTGGGTTCCTTGCTGTTTGTGCATTTCTACTGTAGAAATTAGCTCGGTTAAACTTTGAGCAAGGTTATCTAGTACGATCGCCTCTTGGCCGCTGCTAGTCCTCAACATTTGTAGCTGTGCGGACTCGATGCTGTTGGGCTGCAAATTCCAAACTTCCGCTTCTTTTAACTGCAATTTAATTAGCTGACCGTAGTAATCAATGACGAGGGCAGATTTCTTCAAGATAGCCTGCAATGTGGCCTCTTCTGTTGCTAGTCTATGGGGATTTTCTCGTGCGAAAGATTCAATTTCTGCAATCAGGATTTTCGCTTGATTGATTTGCCCAATAAAGCGATCGTGTTCGTATTGCAGCCATACGGCGTTTCCCAAAACGACTGGCAATCTCGCCGCGTGCGATCGGGCTTCAAATACGGTATTTTGCAAATTTTGCAGCAGTTGCTGCTGCTGCCCAGCAACATTCACCTGAACTAAAGCTTGCTTGCGAAAGTAATCTCCCAATCTCAGTCCCGCACCAGTTCCCAAAATCGCTATGCCGATAGCTAAAGCATAGCCATAGCTAATTTTTTGACCTATCCGCAAATGGTTAAATCCTCCCTTCAGCCCAGTTAAATTAATAGATGAATGCTGTAACAACTTTTTTTAGCAGAGGTTTCTGGCTCTACTTTGCTATCTAAGGACTGAGTGTAGGTAAATAATAACATTGGCAGTTCCTCCCAAACAAATCAGGAGTAAGGGAGCGAAGAAAAGCAAAATGCACTTATGCTGAAGCCGAAAAACAGTTTTGAGTGTTTAATTTTGAATTTGACAATTTTTAACTCAAAACTTAACTCTTCCCCTAGTATCTCTGTTTTTAGACTAGAGTGTTTGTGATCTCTATCAACAATCTATGTGATTATACGCAAATTTACAAAACTTATGATTACAACGATTAGTATTTTTAGTCAGTTGGGACACAAGGCCCAACTACGGGTTCTCCCCGTTTTTCTTTTTTTGCCAGTTCTAGGTTTAATTCCAGCACTTTTGCTAAAATATCGTCGCTGTCAGTAAATCCGTAAGCTTGCATTACTTCGCGATCGAGCTTAGCGTGGAGTTTAAAGAGCTGACTTGTTGGTTCTTCAAAAAACTTATTGTAAAGTTGACTAATTACCCACTGTTTTGCTAACATTTGTTGAGTGCGGTACAGTGAAGTAGTAAGATAGAACCGCCCTTGCCTTTCTCATTTCTAAACATTTTCCATTTTAATACTGTAGCAGGTTCAATCATGGTAAAGTCTCAGTATGAAGGATATTCCGTCGGCAAGAAACACACTGTCGCACTCAAAGAAAACTTCGGAAGTTCTAAAGTGTATGCACAAAATGCACAGTCAGTGCTTAACAAAGCTACTGGATTTATCAGTGCTTACGATTTCACGCTAAATCCTTATCGCGGCTGTCAGTACGGATGCAGCTATTGTTATGCTGCTGCTTTTAGCCCTAATTCACAGATGCGTCATGATTGGGGAAATTGGGTCATCATCAAAGAAAATGCCACCGATATTTTAAAGAAAGAGTTGCATAGTTGGTACAAGAAAAACCCGGATCGACCACCTAGCATTTACATGAGTAGTGTCACCGATCCGTATCAGCCCATTGAAACTAAAAAACTATTAACTAGGTACTTGTTACAAGTAATGCTTTCCTATCAACCGACGCTGGTTATCCAAACTCGCAGTCCTATGATAACTAGAGATATCGATATTTTACAGAAATTTCAGCGGTTGCGAATTAACATGAGCATTCCCACTGGTAGCGAAAAAGTAAGGAAAGATTTTGAACCAAAGTCGCCGAGTATTCCTGCGAGACTTAAAGCTATGGCAAAACTGAAATACAGCTTTCCTTACCAAGAAAATTGCGAAGTCAGATTTTCTATAACTGTGACGCCACTACTCCCTACATTACCGGAAGATGAAGCTGATTTTATTAGCAAGCTGGCAGTTGTAGATCGAGTGGTGATTCAGGATTTTCATGCCAGAAACGGGCGATCGCTAATTGCGTCAACTCGCGAGGAAGCATTAGCTCTTAAACACAAGTACGCTTGGTGGTACAATAGCGAACAACAGAGTTATCGCAAGTTTAAAAATAAATTAATTGCGATGCTCCCAGATGTTGAAATTATGGAAGGTAAAGAGGGATTTGGCTATGAATAACCCGCTAGCTAACTGGTGGCGTTCCCATCAGTTTAACGAAGCCGTTAAGAGTCAAAATAATCGACTTGCCAAACAACTGTTAAAACAAATAGAAAATTCCGGGGCAAAATTCTCATGGCAGCAGAAGCTCTTTAAAGAGCGCCTACAGCTTGAGAAGTTATTGCAGAAAAAAAATGACCGCATCAAAGAAGCCGATCGGCATTTAGAAGAATTAGAAATGCAACTAAGCTTCGGGCAAGTTGACGATTCGCTGGCGCGGATTGATCAATTAACCTTGTTTCCCGACACAAAGTTCATTGAACATATTTCAAAATCTTTCAAATTGATAGACTGCGATGAGAGTATGATTCAATGCACGGGCATTGATGACAAAACATTTAATAATTTTGAACAACATTTGGCTGGCTTTATCAAGAATGAGCTTAATAAGTTGAACCGGGAAAAAAGCAATGTTGATTATTTACTTGAACAAGCTATTGACGATATACAGAAACTGAAAGAAGGACAAGATCCTCAATACAATTTTGAGCTAAGCCCTCACGTCTATTTAATCAGGTATTTCCTAGATAACGTCTACTGTACATATCTAGCTTGGTTCCTGATTTACAAGGCTGGATTATTACCGACTAAAGTTAATATCCTCGATATTGCTGCTGGGCCGGGTACAGTTGCTTACGGACTTGGTTTGTTGCTGCAAAGCAGTAGCAACTTTTTTTCAATGCCACCAATGCACATATCCTACTACTCTCTGGAACAGCAAAAAGCTTTTCAATACCGCGGACTCCAGTTTTGGCGGCAGTACATGGAACCGCAGGCGATGAATGCTTACTTTCGGTTTGACACTTCTAGTATCTTTGATGGGGAAAATCAATCTAAAAGACTGCCTAAAAAATTCTTTGATTTTATAGTGATTTCTCACTGTTTTTTTAAGGATGAGGAGAGAAGAAAAAAATCCCTTCAGATTTACAAGGATATATTTACAAACAGCCTGAATGATTCGGGTTACGCTTTGCTAATTATTCAAGATAAGAAGTTGCTGATACCATACAATGTTCGTCGAGTTGATGATTGCCAACAAGAGCTAAATGTAGTACGACAATTCGTTGATGAACTGGGCTTAAACTTAGTTTGGTATAAATATTTAAATTCAATCGGTAGCAGGACATCCCATCCTAACTTTGGAAAGTTTGCTAGAGAAAATCTACCTGTACAGAAATTCATCAGTCCACTTTTCCGCCAGCACCTTAAATTACCTTACGAGCCGCATTATGGGCTTGATGACTATGTGATATTAGCAAAAAAATGATAAATATACATCTCGAAAAAAATAAAAAAAGTTTCCAATTTAACATTTAATCGTAAAAATCCGTGATTCAAAAATCCACTGAAACACCTACCAATAACATTCAAACTGGATGGCACGGCAGCCTGAATTTAGCCTACGCTAACCGCAGCGGTGCAACTCAAATCATTCACAATCAAATGCAAGCACCCCTGAAGGTGCAGCGCCCGTTTTATCCTGAAGGGAAAGAGATTTGTCACAGCGTCATCTTGCACACGGCTGGCGGAGTTGTCGGGGGCGATCGACTTTCCAGTCATTTTCACCTCCAACCCAACGCCAAAGCCTTGATTACCAGCGCCGCTGCTAGTAAAATCTATCGTAGCAGCGGACTAGAATCACAACAAAATATCGACATCAAACTAGAAGCCGGTGCTAATTTAGAATGGCTGCCACAGGAAACAATAGTTTTTGACGGCGCAATATATCGGCAAAATTTGCGGGTAGAATTAGCACCAACAGCGAGGATTTTACTGTGGGAAATTACCAGATTTGGACGCAGTGCTAGGGGCGAAAAGTTCTTGTCGGGAGAATGGACCTCGCACACCGAAGTCTGGCAAGAAAACAGCCCTTTATGGATTGACAGACAATTGCTAAAAGGAGGAGAAAAAATGCTCGAAAGTCCTCACGGTCTCGCAGGAAAACCCGTAGTCGCCACCCTAGCTTGGGTAGGTGAGCCCGTAACCACAGAACTCGTGGAAAAAGTGCGAAATTTGCCATCAGAGGCAACAATTTATCCTGGTAATTCCACCGTCGGCGTGACTCGTATTCCTAACGGTTTGCTGTGCCGATATCGCGGTACATCCACCACTGCAGCGAGAGACTGGTTTGTCAGCATTTGGCACTTGCTGCGCTTGTCTTTTTCACAACGCCCTTGCTGTTTGCCCAGAGTTTGGATAAAATAGGATGATATTTGAGTTTCAATGTATAGTTGCCCTCCTAACGAGATTATTCATCTCTCTCTTCTCTGACTCTGCGCCCTTTGCGGTTTAATCATTCACAAACAGCCGTAAAATATATCATAATCAAATAATGCGATCGCCCTTACAAGAATAAAAATGCAACTCACCCCCCAAGAAAAAGACAAACTGCTGATTTTCACCGCAGCCCTGGTAGCAGAGCGACGGAAACAACGAGGTTTAAAATTAAACTATCCAGAAGCACTAGCCTACATTTCCGCAGCCATTTTAGAAGGAGCCAGAGACGGCCTCACCGTCGCCGATTTAATGAGTTATGGAACCACTCTCCTGACGCGGGAAGATGTGATGGAAGGGATACCGGAAATGGTGCATGAAGTCCAGGTTGAAGCGACTTTTCCCGATGGAACTAAACTCGTTACAGTACACGATCCGATCCGTTAAAAAAATCAACCACAGAGACTCATAGGAGGAAAAGATGATTCCAGGAGAAATGATTATTTCAGCAGGCGAAATAGAACTAAATGCAGGGCGTGAAACAGTACGGTTGCGGGTAGGAAATAAAGGAGATAGACCTATACAAGTTGGTTCACACTATCACTTTTATGAGGCAAACGAAGCCTTAGAATTTAATCGAGAACAAGCAAAAGGAATGCGATTGGATATCCCCGCCGGTACAGCAGTCAGGTTTGAACCCGGAGATGAAAAGGAAGTGCAATTAGTACCTTTTGTAGGTAGTCGTGAAGTCTACGGCTTTAATGGAAAAGTGGATGGTAATTTGGATGCTGAAGTATGAAGCCAGATGACCGTTCACGATTGTTGATTTTGGAATTTGAAACTTTTTAACTTCAAAGTTCTGCCAGTTTCCCAAAAAAATGCAACTGTAGGAAATATCCACACCATGATAGTAATAAGTCATCCGCAATCCCCAATCTAACATGAGATCACTTCCAGCCCTATGCCTGGAGAGTGACAAAGCCATCTCACAACTTTTTCTCTGCCTTCTGTATAAGTGCCTTCTGGCTTTCTTTTGTTAGTTCAATCTCCGACTTTTGAGCGAGTTAAAATTTGCATTTTGTATCTAGAGTGGTTGTTAAAACTGCAAAGATATACAGCAAAAGTGCGTGATGAACCCAAAATTAGTTGACCAGATAAAACAGACATTGAAGCAGAGCTTGCTGGCAACCTCAAGGCGTGTCTGGAGAACCCCGTTAGACCGACGCACCAGCATCAAATTGTTAGATGACAGCATCGTTTACAAAAAGCAGCACCAACCTATCAATATACCCGCATTAACCTCGGTTAAAAAAGTGCCTTCTCGGTTTTTTGCCACGGAAAAACCCGTGTCTTTTGACCCAGATTATGTTTGGAAGATTACCCTCAATCAAAAAATAAATTCTCTAACTATTTGTACGTCGGGCAACACGCTGCTGAATAACAAGTTGCTTTTAGACTTGGATTTTCGGATTAGCGGTGCGGGCATTCTGGAATGGCCTTACAAACCTAACCAAATTACCTATCCGCTGGTAGTTGCTCCTTGGTCGCATTTGTGGTGTAGTTATTATGATTTTATCATTTTTGTGCTGGCTAAACTTTGTCGAATTGAGGAGGCTTTAGGTAAGGAAATTTGGCAAGAAGCTAAAATTTGTTATCCTTTACGACATACAGATTTTGAGTTGGGCTTTATGACCAAACTTGGTATTCCTGAAAGTTCACTAATCGACACTCGGGCTAGAGATACGGGATATCATGCAGAAAGTGTGGTGGTGGGAAACAATCAAGACTGGTATTTTCCCAGTCCTTACGATATAGAGCTTTTGCGGAAAAAATTCTGTCTTAAGGAAAAGGTAAAGCCTTATAGAAAACTTTATCTGTCTAGAAGCGGCCGGCGCAAGGTTAAAAATGAAGTACAAGTGCGAGAGGTTTTGAAAGAATTTGATTTTGACACTTTGGAAGATATTTCGCGCACTGTTGATGAACAAATTCGTCTGTTTGCAGAAGCGGCGGTGGTTGTCGGTCCTCACGGGGCTGGTTTTACAAATTTGCTGTGGTGTCAGCCGGAAACGAAAGTATTGGAATTCTTTTATGGAGGGTACACTCCGCCATATTTCTATTACATTTGCCAGCTATTGGGATTAGAATACTCTCGTATGGTTGATGACAACAATGTAGAGGAAGATTGGAGTTTCATTGGCATGGATATGACGGTGGATGTAGAGATTTTGAAAAGGCAAATCCAGAAAATGCTGGAGTAAATTGGCCCGATTATACCATTTTAGATTTTCGAGGGGCCGAATTGATGACTATTGGGGTTTTAAAGCTTGCCTAATGTTGTATTTTTTTACGGTTTCAGATTGAGGAACTCGTCACATACTATAATTCAAGTGGGTCTCAACTGCCAACTAAAAATTTATTAATATTAGGAGCGAGCATGAGTTACAGAATGGATCGCCGCGCTTACGCGGAAACCTTCGGGCCGACTGTGGGCGATCGCGTCCGATTAGCTGATACCGAATTATTCATTGAAGTTGAAAAAGACTTCACAACCTACGGCGATGAAGTTAAATTTGGCGGCGGCAAAGTCATCCGCGACGGCATGGGACAATCGCCGATTTCTAATGCAGACGGCGCTGTTGACACGGTAATTACTAATGCTTTAATATTAGATTGGTGGGGAATTGTTAAAGCAGATGTCGGTATTAAAGACGGCAAAATTTACAAAATTGGTAAAGCCGGAAATCCTTATATTCAAGATAGGGTAAATATTATTATCGGGCCTGGTACTGAAGTAATTGCGGGTGAAGGAATGATTCTCACCGCCGGAGGAATTGACAGTCACATTCACTTTATTTGCCCACAACAAATAGAAGTGGCGATCGCCTCTGGAATCACGACAATGATCGGCGGTGGCACTGGCCCTGCAACGGGTACAAACGCCACTACTTGCACTCCCGGGCCTTGGCATATGTACCGTATGCTGCAAGCTGCTGACGCTTTCCCCGTAAATCTAGGGTTTTTAGGTAAAGGAAATACCAGTCAACCCCAAGGATTAATTGAACAAATCTTTGCCGGTGCAATGGGTTTGAAACTCCACGAAGATTGGGGAACTACACCGGCAACGATTGACACTTGTTTGAGTGTCGCTGACGAGTACGACGTGCAAGTTGCAATTCACACGGATACTCTCAATGAAGCGGGATTTGTGGAAGCTACAATTGCCGCTTTCAAAAATCGCGCTATTCATACTTACCACACCGAAGGTGCTGGTGGCGGACACGCACCAGATATTATTAAAGTGTGCGGACAAGCTAATGTTTTGCCCTCGTCAACTAACCCGACTCGCCCTTACACTGTCAATACTTTAGAAGAACATTTAGATATGTTGATGGTTTGCCATCATTTGGATCGAGGCATTCCTGAAGATGTGGCTTTTGCTGAATCGAGAATTAGAAGGGAAACTATTGCTGCTGAGGATATTTTGCACGATTTAGGTGCGTTTAGTATGATTTCTTCTGATTCTCAGGCGATGGGAAGAGTGGGAGAGGTGATTATTCGGACTTGGCAAACGGCACATAAAATGAAAGTGCAGCGGGGAAATTTACCCCCCCTAACCCCCCCTAACCAAGGGGGGGAAACAGAGGAAATTAACGATAATTTTCGGGTGAAGCGGTACATTGCGAAATATACAATTAATCCGGCAATTACTCACGGAATTAGTCAGTATGTCGGTTCGGTGGAAGAGGGGAAATTGGCGGACTTGTGTTTGTGGCGGCCGGCTTTTTTTGGGGTGAAACCGGAACTGGTAATTAAAGGAGGGGCGATCGCCTACGGGCAGATGGGAGATGCTAACGCCAGCATTCCGACGCCGCAACCGGTGCATATGCGGCCGATGTTTGGCAGTTTTGGCGGGGCGATAGGGGCGACTTGTCTGACGTTTGTTTCCCAAGCTGCGCGCGATCGAGATATTGCCGCACAGCTAGGTTTACAAAAGCCCACTGTAGCAGTTTCCGGCACGCGACAAATTAGTAAAAGAGATATGAAACTCAACGATTATTTGCCACAAATGGAAGTCGATCCAGAAACTTATGAAGTGAGGGCGGATGGGGAATTGTTAACTTGCGAACCGGCAACAATTTTGCCAATGGCGCAGCGGTACTTTTTGTTTTAACTGATATCTTCCACCATTGTCAGCAACAGGCAAGATGCCTGTTCAACAATAAAATTTATATTTTGTGGAACAAGCATCTTGCCTGTTCATAAAAGGCTAACTGACAATTGTGCAATATCTCAGTTTTAACCGATTATACAATCATGTAGTGGCGGGTTTTACAAACAATATTTTTCAAAAATAGACAATCTCAAAAATCCGCCCCCACCCAACAGCAAATCTTCATCTTACTTCCATTCTGGATTTGATTTCGTGTTAGAAAAATTGAGCGATCGCACTATCAAAGCCTGGCACACAAACCAAAAATAAAGTGCAATATTAAGCCCGCTCAACAGCTTCGGTATTCCCTCCAGCAAGCTCGAAACAATCTCGTTTTTTAATGGCAGCGCTTCTGCAAAAAAGGCAACAAATAACAAACCAACGCCACTCAGCAGTAAAGCATAGGGAGTCGAGCGAATTTGTCTCCGAAAAGCTAATCCGTATGCAATTGCCAGCACGGCGTAAAATATGACAATTGTCACTTTCGGAAAACCCGCACGTCCCAGATGAACGTGGGTGCGAAAAACTTCATTGAACAGAAAGCAACCGGCAAACAGTGCCGAATATAAAATAAATCGATTTTCTGGGCGGTCTGGTTGAATAATTCTCAGCAATCCAAAGGTAAAAGCGCACACCATTACCGATAAATAAAATAACATTTGAAACGCCAAAAAAAAGAAACCTGCACCCGGATACGTGGCAGAGCAAGGCGGCAAAAATAACCCTTTTACCGAAGAACCGAATAAATTCAGACACGCCGTCACTATCCCAACTAGCACTAAAGTTAGACTATTGAACAACAATACAGCTCTGTAATTTGCCATAACTAATAACTAAAAGCTAACCACAGTATATGGCGCGTCAAACCATTTTTTGCTAGGGCTTGTGCACGGGGGTTCAGAAACCGGGTTTTTTACGAAAATACTGCGTTGTGACCCGCAGATGCGGTAAAAAACCCAGTTTCTCTGTCGGAGTGCGTAAGTCCCGATCGCGTTCTTTGAGTAAAGGTGAGATCTTCGGTGAAAGGACAAAGCATTGCTGTGTTTCTACAGCAGGCAAGTGAGAATCTACAGATATTTAAACAGAGACGAAATCTTCAGGGCCGATGAGATTGGGAGCAACGCCTGTCAAAGAAACTAAAACCTCACCGCTGCTGGCTACTCTAATTAATGTGCCGTTAGTTCCAGCAGAAATTGATAGCTGTCCGAAGGTCAAGCCGTTGATTAATTGAATTGTATCTTGAGAGTTGCCGAAATCAGAGATGGTATCAACTCCCAATCCCGCACCTAAAACAAATACATCGTTGCCCGCGTCGCCGACTAGAATATCGTTTCCCAAACCGCCGTTGAAGGTGTCAAAACCTTTGCCGCCAGAAAGGTTGTCGCTGCCGTCGCCACCATTGATGATATCGTTGCCCCGCAAACCAGTCAGCACGTCATCGCCTGCCAAACCGTTGATGGTGTCGTTGCCGTTCGTGCCTGTCAGGTTGTCGTTGCCGTTCGTGCCGTTGATGCCACTTGGAGAGTTATTGATGACGCCTGGAGTGTTGGTTAAGTCAGCAACAAAGATGTCCTCGCTATTGTTAGTGTCCCCCGGCACGAGGTTGGAGGCATCAGATGAAAAAGCCACAAACCCCCCGTCGCCCAAGATGGAGGCTATACCGAAGGAATTATTGTTCCCCTGATTCCCTTCCCCTGAAACAGAGACGCGAGTAGTGGTGTTGCTTGACAAGTCGCGCATGAAGATGTCGCGACTATTGTTAGTGTCCCCCAGCACGAGGTTGGATGCATCAGAAGTAAACGCCACAAACCGCCCATCACCAGAGATGGAGGGAAGGTTCCAGGAATTGTTGTTGGCTTGATTGCCTGCTGAGTCAACAGAGACGCGGGTGGTGGTGTTGGTTGACAAGTCGCGCACAAAGAAGTCGCGGCTATTGTTAGTGTCCCCTGGCACGAGGTTGAAGGCATCAGATAGAAAAGCGACAAACCGCCCGTCGGCGGAGATGGAGGCGAGCGCGGAAATGCCCCTCGCCTGATTGCCTGCTGAGTCAACAGAGACGCGGGTGGTGGTATTGGTGATCGTGTCGCGCACGAAGACATCAATGTTATTGTTAGTGTCCCCCGGCACGAGGTTGGAGGCCTCAGATTGAAACGCCACAAACCTCCCGTTAGCGGAGATGGAGGGAATAAAGGAGCGGTTGTTCCCCGAATTACCTGCTGAGTCAACAGAGACGCGGGTGGTGGTATTGGTTAATAAGTCACGCACGAAGATGTCTTCGTTATCCTTAGTGTCCCCTAGCACAAGGTTGGAGGCATCAGATGAAAACGCCACAAATCGTCCGTCGGCTGAGATGGAGGGAGCGCCGGAGCGGTTGTTTCCCTGATTGCCTGCTGAGTCAACAGAGACGCGGGTGGTGGTATTGGTTAATAAGTCGCGGACGAAGATATCAAAGTCATTGTTAGTGTCCCCCGGTACGAGGTTGGAGGCATTAGAAGTAAACGCCACAAACCTCCCGTTGGCTGAGATGGAGGGAAAAAGGGAGCGACCGATCGCCTGATTGCCTGCTGAGTCAACTGAGACGCGATTAATAGCCATAAGTCCTCACACTAAAATTGCAAATTTGGTAAATAGACGAGTGTTCGATCGCCCGAAGCTTCTGACAAAACAGATTCGCGCGGTTGTAGGGCGATCAACTAATGTTTCTGAATAGTTGCTGCCTATTTTTTCTAGGCTATTATCTCATTTTGGTTGGCTGTTGCAGTCAAAATTTGCTCAACCTGAGCCGGAGTTAGATTCGGATTGGCATTCAAAACTAAAGCCACTACACCCGCTACGTGAGGGGCTGCCATCGATGTGCCGCTGTAGGTTTCGTAGGTGTTATAGGGAGTTGTAGAAAAGATGTCTACTCCCGGTGCAATTAGGTAATCCAAAGGTCGGGAACCTGCACGGTTAGAGAATTCATCCATCCTGCCATTTATATCAATTCCTCCCACAGCAATTCCGAAGCTATCGGCATTACGAGCTGGATAGTCTGGTTCATAAAAACCATCATTTCCTGCTGACATGACGACAACAACTCCTTTGTTAGTGGCGTACTGAATTGCCTCATCAACCTCCATGCTAGGCGACCAGCCACCAATACTAAAGTTAATTACATTAGCTCCATTATCAGCAGCATAGCGAATTCCAGCAGCAAAATTATTAAAGTTCCCAGAGCCAAATTCCGGCAAAACTCTCACAGGCATAATCTTTGCATTGTAGGCAACTCCAGTTATGCCAAAATCATTTCGTTCGGCCGCGATCGCGCCTGCTACGTGAGTCCCATGACCGTCCCAATCCATTGGGTTGTTGTCGTTCCACACAAAATCCCAACCCCGAATATCATCAATATATCCGTTGCGATCGTCGTCAATTCCGTTATTGGGAATTTCACCCGCATTCTGCCAAATATTGGCATCTAAATCGGGATGGGTGTAGTCAACACCGCTATCGACGACAGCTACAACAATCCCATTTCCGGTAATTCCCCCCTGCCAAACTTCCGGGGCATTTACCATGTCTCTTGCCCAATCATTCCCGCCCAAATTAGGAACTTCTGGGAAATTAACGGGACTGTTAAAAGTGCCGGCTACTGCTGCATTTGCATCCACTAAACCGTATCCGTAATTGCTGCTAAAACCAGTACCAGGCGTTGCAGCCAGATTCAGGTTGTAATTCTTATACTCAAAGTAACTATAAACTGCGACATAGTAATCTCCAGGAGTCAGGTTGAAGAAATTTATCTCGCCGGATGCACCTGCTGAGGCATAATCGCTGCCAAGAAGTTCATCATAATCAGCCTCACCGTTGCGATTCTTATCTTGAATTAACTCGATTCCTGCCCCATTCAAAACATCGATACGCAAGCTTAAATCGCTATTTTGGTTAATAGTAAAGCGGTAATAATCATCGTTATCGTCAACTCCGACAAAATCATTGAAGGTAAAGCGATTGTTATCAGCAACACCAATATTGCGTGCAGTGGCTAAGGAGTTGCCTGGGTCTGATAAATTCAACTGATTAGCCGTTCTCGTTCCTGTTAGGGGCTCTGTGCCGACAGCGATCGCATCTGAGTTCGATTTTGCTTGAGCAGCAGATCTACCGCTAGCGACTTGATTGTTGGCTGAGTAACTGAGGCTCTCGCTTTTGGGGGATACTAGAAAATCTGCTATTTGTCCTTGTTCGCCGATCGCGATCGCTGTCAAATTATCAGTGTCAAAGCCGTGGGTGGGAATGCTACCATTAAATTGACTGGATGCAGTGAAAAAATTAAGCTGACCGCTGTTACCAAAGGTTGTTAATGCTGCTGTGAACTGCTGTTCGCGATCGATTGCAAATATATCGAGCGTACTTTCCATAAATTCACTCCTGATAATTTGAGATTCACTGGTGTTTAGGGGAGACAATGCTTGATTTTAAATTAATTAAGATTATTCCCGATTCGAGATGATAAGTCAATTCATAAATTCATTGCTTGAGTTCATAAAAGTCATAACCCTAATTTCATAAAAGTCATATTTTTCGGGAAGTTATGCCGTTTCAAGCTGAAGCTGTTGTTTTTGCGTCAAAACCATCGCTATGTGTTTTTCGTAATAGGCTGCTTCGTTAATGAATACAGGGAAAACAGTAGATTCTCCTTGATAGGGGAGTGATTCTCCCGTAAATGTGAGAAACATCGGTTCACCTGGATGTAAGGGTTCATAGTCTTTGAACTGAAGTTGGGGATGGATCGCAGCTTGCAGTTCACCTACTGAATTTCTGGGATAGTCTACTGAGCCGATCGCCTGATATACAGTTAAATATGATGGTATAGGAAGCGGCTTTCCCCGATTTTGTGCGTCGAGATAATCCAGAATGGCGTGAACCAGCATTTCGGTTTGCTGAAGCTGACGGGCGTTAATGACTCCCTGGGCGATGGGCCCAACTTCTATGGTGCCACCGAAAGCAGACAGCGATCGAAGCATTGGGGCATCCTCACCAGAATACTCTCCGAAACAAACTCGCAGTGAGGGCTCGATCTCACTCAAATAAGCTAATAATTGCAAATTGAATGGATGTTTGCTAGATGGTAAAATTGTCAGCCCCATGTTTGCCGTTGTGCTGTGAAGGTCAACGATCACATCAGCCCCATGTTCGTTTTTCGGACATAGTTGGGCGGAGATTTCCTTAGCACGTCTGTTCTCGTAACCCATCAAATCTGGGTTAGACAAATCTTCCTCGGCAAAGCAACGGTTCAAATCGCGATCGACATAACGCCGATTGCACTTTACCGCTTGAGGATTAGCTAATAGAGTAACCACCTCAAAACTCGATCGTTTCAGTAAGTCTGGGAATTGTTTAAACTTCTTAATCAGATAAACCCCAGTCAACTCGTTTCCGTGGGTTCCTCCCACAACTGCAACTCGTCGAATTACTTGCGAAATCATGAATAATCCTCATTAAGCAATACTTAAATGGGTATTTTGTGCCGAAATTTATAACTATTAATTTCAGAATAAAGAAGTTATATCTATATGTCAAATACTTTTTTATATATAACAATATACTTAAAAAATATAGTATTTAATCCCCGTTACAAAAGAGAATGTAACTATAGGCTCGTGTTCCAAACCATGATAGTAATCATTCATTCCCAATCGTTCAATTCTCAAATCTAAAATCGTATAACCTATGGAACTTCGCCATCTTCGTTATTTCATTGCAGTGGCAGACGAACTGAGCTTTAGTCGCGCGGCAAAGCGATTGCACATTGCCCAACCGCCCCTAAGTCAACAAATTAAAGATTTAGAGGCTGAACTGGGTGTGAAGCTATTCGATCGCAAAAGTCACCCGATTCAGCTAACCCCAGCAGGACAGGCGTTTTTAGAAGAAGCTCGCGCAACTTTGGTACAGTTAGAACAAGCGGTACATAAAACCCAGCGCATTCATCAGGGTGAATTGGGTTATTTGACGGTGGGTTTTCCCAGTTCGATCGCGAATGGTGTCTTTCCAGAGATGCTGCGAACTTTTCGACAGCGATATCCAGAGGTAAAACTGATTTTGCAGGAAGAACATAGTGCTTCCCTAATTCAGAGGTTGCGCGATCGCCAGACTGATATCATTTTTCTCTATCTCTACCACGATATTTCTGAAGCCAATGATTTAGAAACGATGTCTCTCACGCAAGAACCACTTGTCGTCGTTTTACCCAAAAACCATCCGCTTACAGCCCAATCCAAAATTTCGCTTTCCGACCTAAAGGATCAAGAATTTGTAATGCCCCTTCATCAGATTGTGGCTGGCTTATCTGAGGAAATTTACCATGTATGTTCGCAAGCAGGGTTTGTTCCTAAAGTTGCTCAAACAGCCGTCTTTATGGTCACAATTTTGGGATTAGTCGCAGGGGAAACAGGAATCAGCATTCTGCCATCTCACGTACAGAATCTTCAACGCGAAGGAGTGGTCTATCGTCAGATTCAGGAACAAACGACAACCACTCAATTAACTGCTGTTTGGCGGCATAATCATTCGTCCACCATTTTGCAGCAATTCCTCAATATTATTAAAACCCTCTCAATTTATAGCAATCCTAAATGATTTGTGAGAAACAGGCCTAGGTAAAAAGCTTTGAAAAGTCAAGCAAGTAAGGTGCGTCGCCATCAACACTCTGCAAGTTTTATCCAAAATCTCGCAGATCCGCACCCTTCTAATTAACACCACACAATATAGCTGCTACTCTAGTTCATGAACCTGGAATATGGGTATTAACTGTTACTTGCCGCAATTGGCGAAAGTAGAAAACAGGTTAAATCTTGTAACTCTCCACGCTTGTCATGTCTGCGCGCCAGCAAAAAGACAGTACCTAGTTATGCTTTTATCGCTGTCAACATAACTTTACCAACTTCATGCAGCAACTGTTGGATACTAGCCTGCTATAGGGATTACTTGCGAGCTCATGTTCCATCCTACTTGCTTGCTAAAATTTTGAATTTGACCTTCACAAGTTCGACAACTAGAACCGCCGAGTTTCTGCCAAACTTCTAACTGCGAAGTCAATCCATATTTGCCATCCATTGCTGGATTGCATCCACATCCCATCCGCGCGGAGGTTCGGACAAAACAGATTCGCGCGGGTGTATGGCGATCGACTAATATTTCTGAATAGTTGCTGCCTATTTTTTCTAGGCTATTATCCCATTTGGTTTGGCTATTGTCGTCAAGATATACTCAACTTGAGCCGGAGTAAGAGTCGGGTTGGCATTCAAAACCAAAGCCGCTACACCCGCTACGGAGAGTCTTAATCGCTTGGTAAACTCAATTTTAATACCTGTCCAACTGATACCTCGTGCTTGTGCGTCGCTACTACCACGGCACCTTCTAATCGCGGATCGTAACATCCCACCCAAGCCGCAGGATGACATTCATGTACTAAATACCCGTACAGCCAAATTGCTCCTCTACCTTCAATGACAATTCCTTGGCTTAATTGAACGTCTTGAGGAAGTTTCAAACCTTGTAAATCATCGGGTGTGATGATACCGTCTTGAGTTGTAATTCGCAAGCGCAAATGTTGGTAAGCTAAACCGTCTTGAGTTTGATGGGGGATTATTTTTAATTCAATAGGATTCATTGGATGCAAAAATGTTGAATGCTGCGATAAAATCATATACCTTTTAGGGTAAATTGGGAATCCGATCGCCAACTTTGAGTCCCAATTGAGCCGCCCTTCCGCCTCTGAGTTCAATAACTCCGTCAACGGGAACATCCGGGCCGTAGTTGGGGCAGGTTTCGGTCAAACACGGCGGTACGTTAGGAATTATTGCCTGCACTACGCCTTCCCGCAGAAAAACCATATCGAGCTCAATAAACACGTTTTTCATCCAAAAACGCACGTTTCGCGCGGGTTCGATGGGAAAAAGCATTCCCCTGTCATCTGGCAATTCTGTGCGAAACATTAAACCTGTGGCTTGTTCTTGGGGAGTTTGCGCCACTTCCAGTCCGATCGCGCGATCGGCTATAATCGTGTTAACCGAAATTGGCAAAAGCTGACCCCTATCTAGTCCGCCAAACAGCGAAATAAAGTTTGATTCAGTCAGATTATAATTTCCCAAAACAACTCCTAAGTAATTACCAGAGTTTTTGTCTTTCATAATAGTTTGGTTATTGGCAACAGAAAGCTCCAAATCGCTAAAGTTCATGCCTTCTGTCAAGACAATTTTATCATTGCCGTTGCCAAAATCTGTAATTATATCGGCTTCAGTAATAGTAGATGCGGCAGAGGTTCTTTCAATCACAAATAAATCCTCCCCCGCGCCTCCTGTTAAGATATCCCCGCCTTCGCCGCCTATTAGCAAATCGTGACCCCGATCGCCAAAAATCCAATCGGAGTCTTGTCCTCCATAGATTGTATCGCTTCCCTGACCGCCAGACAGCGTATCAGCGCCTTCATTTCCTGCTAACAAATCATTTTCCCGATCGCCAAAAATTCGGTCGTTTCCCCCCAAACCTTGAACAGTATCATTACCCGCAAATCCTCTAATTGTATCGTTGCTGAGAGTTCCCAGGAGAAAATCGAAGCCGAAACTACCGTCGATGTTAACCATTTTGCGTTTAATGATGCGTTTAATAGAAGGAAGATTTGGCGATCGGCATCCGCCAACCGGTACCAAAAGCTCGATCGCTAATTTTCAAACCAGGGGCTGCTTGCCGCCGTTTAAACTCCGCTTGCCTCACTAATTTTACTACACGTTTAACCACCGCTTCATCGTGTCCTGCAGCCACAATTTGTTGAACCGATTCGTGATGTTCGATCAACCGCTGCAAGATGTCATCCAAAACATCGTAATCCGGCAAAGAATCTTGGTCAACTTGTCCCAGTTTCAGTTCAGCACTCGGCGGCTTAGTAATAATATTAACCGGAATAATTTCCTTTCCCAGGGGCGGGCACGGGTGTGGGTACTGAGAGGGCGGGCACGGGGGCACCGCCCCTACATATCCGCCAGAATTCAGCCACCGACAAAGCGAATAAACGCGAGTTTTCGGCACATCGGCAATCACCGCCAATCCCCCATTCATATCGCCGTAGAGAGTGCAGTAACCCACAGCCATTTCCGACTTATTCCCAGTCGAAAGCAGCAAATGTCCGAACTTATTGGAAATTGCCATCAACAGATTGCCTCGAATCCGCGATTGAATATTTTCCTCAGCAATCCCGAAAGTTGTGTTGACAAACAAATTGGCGAGAGTGCGATCGTAAGTTTTCATCAAATCGCCGATCGGCAATAGTTCGATCGCGATACCCAGATTTCGGGCTAATTCCAAAGCATCATTAACCGAATGATCCGAACTGTAAGGAGAAGGCATCAGCACCCCTAGAACATTTTCGGGCCCGATCGCGCAACTGGCGATCGCCGCCACCAAAGCCGAATCTATCCCGCCACTCAAACCGAGTACAACCTTAGAAAAACCGCACTTGCGGACATAATCTCGTACTCCCAAAACCAAAGCAGCCCAAATTTCTGCATCTCCTTCTGCCGGATGAAAACTTAAATCTGTTGTGGATCGGGCATCTTGCCCCATCCCGCCGCTGCCAACTAAATCTTGTTTAGCGGCGTCATATTCCAGCACCGCAAAATCCGTTTCAAAAGAAGCTAATACCTGAATCAAATCACCCTTTCGATTCACAGCAAAACTGCTGCCGTCAAAAATAATATCGTCATTTCCCCCTACCTGATTAGCGTAAATAATCGGTATCCCGCAGCGGATGATGCTGTGCTGTAACATCGCCGATCGCACTCCCCGCTTCCCCGCAGAATAAGGCGATGCCGACAAATTCACCACTAAATCTACACCCAATTTTGCCAGATCGGAAACAGGATCGCCCGCGTAACTGCGTTTACCCCAAAACTCCTCATTGTTCCACAAATCTTCACAAATTGTCACGCCAATTTTGACTTCGCCCATAGAAAAGTAATTGCTGTTTTCTCCAGGTTCAAAATATCTATCTTCATCAAATACATCATAAGTAGGCAACAAGCGTTTATGAAAGACTGTTTTGACGGCGCCATTTTGCAACAAAACAGCACTATTAAACAAGGATTTTCCGCCGAGTTTAACAGCAGTAGCATTAGGTAAGGCAGTGCCTACTATGACTGCCAACTCCGGCGGCAAAGCTTGCGCCAGTTGCTGCAACTGTGCACCTGCATCTGCAATGAAACTCGGATTGATTAACAAATCGCGTGGCGGATAACCGATCAGGGAAAGTTCCGGTGTTAGCAATAAGTTTGCGCCCTCAACCTCTGCTTGTTTCGCCGTCTCCAGAATTAGGTTGGAGTTGCCCAAGATATCACCAATAGTAGGGTTGAGTTGTGCGATCGCAATTTTCATCTCACCAAATCACCTAATAAATATTGCTAACAGTCCGCTCGCGCGGACTCACTTTCCTATAGTCCTAGATTTGAATGTAGCGAAAAATTACTCAGATTTGTAATGTTTCAACTCTTCCTCAATATAATAATTTACCAAATCCCGGTAAATATTTTCAACCACATCAGGATTCAAACCCGATTCTTGAGCCCACTCGCGCCGCTGCTGTAACATATCGTGAAAGCGATCGAACGATCGAACACTAGCTTCACTCGTTTTGAACCTTGCTGCCGCGATGACGTATTGAAATCTCTTGCTCAAAGCCTCGATCACTTCTCGATCGATAATATCAATTTCCTCCCGAACTTCGTGAATATTAGCGCATTCATCAGGGTCTTTCATCGTCTGCACTCCTTAATAGCTTCTATTCTAATGTTACTAAATTGATCCCACAATGTCATCTAAGGAACAGCTAAATAAACACCAGTGGCTTATTTTTGAAAGGAGCAAAAGCGGCCGCATCAAAGCGGTACAAACTAGCAGGGCGGCCCGCCCCGCGCGAAACCTTAACACCGGTATCGCACAAAAAACCCAATTTCAACAATCGAGCTCTAAAATTAGAATAATCAGAAAAATTTTCTCCCAAAATAGTTGTATAAAGTTGATACAAATCGCTCAAAGTAAAAAGTTCCGGCAAAACTTCAAAAGCTACCGGGCTGTATTCAAGTTTGTTACGCAGTCGCCGATATCCGTATTCGAGAATTTGATTGTGATCGAAGGCAAGCTGTGGAACTTGTTGCACGGGATACCAAGCAATGCCGCCGACGCGGTGGCCCACACCCGCCACTACACTCCCAGCAATTAACTCAGCTTCCTCAAAGCGTACCAAAGCAAAATAACTAACCGAAAGATAACGATCGCCCCTGGTAATTTCCCGAGGATCGCGCCCCGGTTCTCCAAAAGTATACAATTGCTCCAAATACAAATTTTTTACCCGAATTTTCTCAGACAAAATCCGGTAAGCCGCATTTTCCAGAGACTCTCCGTGCCGCACCAAAGTACCGGGAAGACTCCAAGAATCGATAAACGGTTCGTCTTGCCGCATTACCAACAGCACCAACAAGCGGTTCTGCACGGTATCGACGGAAAAAATAACATTATCTACTCCTACTTTAAAGTCAGCTAATGAGCAACCCTCGCTCTTTTTTGTGCCTCGTGCCATGCGTACAAATGCTCCCTATGGATGTAATCTTCGATGGTCGGAGTCAGAGCTTCCCTGTCTCCTTTTTCCCGATAGGAAGTAGAAGAAACATTGGGAGCACTCAAAGATGCGATCGCCACGTCTGCACCCATGCGCCTCAACTGCCACAAATCTAATTGCTCTGATGGATAACCGGGTCGCGGTACTATCAGCAGATCCACTTGTTTTAACAATTGTTCAAATTTGTACCAGCGAGACAGTTGCCCTACCAAGTCAGAACCGATTACCAGCGTCAAATCTGCATCCGGCCACAGCAATCTTGCTTGTTCCACAGTTTCCACAGTCCTCGGACTGCTGAGTTCTGGATGCAAGCAAAGATTGTGTCTGGGCGAATTAATTTCTTGAATCATTAACAGCAGCATTGCCGATCGGTGTTCTAGAGAAGTTTGGTGCGACTTAAAAGGATTGTCCGACGCCCAAACTGCTACCCAATCAAAATGTTGCGAAAGCCAACTCAGAATTGTTTTATGTCCCGCTGTGGGCGGATCGGCACTGGTTCCAAAAAGAGCAATTTTTTGCATAGGTAATCGGTAATATCGTTAATAGTTAATGGGAAATTGGGAATGGGGAATTGAACTACATACTAATGACCAAATCGTGTCAAATTAATATCAAACGTAGTTCCAGCCTGCTGTTTGATAATTAACCCCTCGATCCCCCCTAACCCCCCTTAAAAAGGGGGGGACTGGAGCGATCGAAGTCTCCCTTCAAAAAAGAGGGGACTGTCAGCTCTTAAAGTCCCCCTTCTTAAGGGGGATTTAGGGGGATCGAGGCTAAGCTAGAAACGAGATTTATCATGGATTTTAGTCTTAAGTTAACACCAATAACCACTGACTACTAACTACTGACTCTTTTTCGTTTTTTGGGTGAGACTTTGCAAATCTGTAGAAATTTCCACCGACGGCGAAATCGGGTTGTCAAGTTGGCGAGTTTCGGGTCGAAGACTGGCGACAGAAGCAGCAGTGCGTTTGGCGATCTCTTCCAAACTTTCCGGGTTCTGGACTCGTTTGCCATCCTTGACAACCAACTCCATTAATGGTAAGTAAGAATCACAATTGTGAATAGTTTCTCCCGACAATCCCAAATAATCTCCGAGAATTTGCCCATTTTCAATATGTCTAAAAATTTGCTTTCTTCCTGGATATGTTACCTTGCCGCTGGCCTCTTTCATCACCGGAATTCCGTCAATTTCCACCAATTTATAAACACCGTTGACAGGGGAACCGCTGACTAACTTGGTTCCCAAACCGTAACCGTCAATGCAAGCACCGCTACTTTTTAATTTAGCAATTTCTCGATCGTCCAAATCGCCGCTAGCAAAAATTGGAACGCCCGGAAGGATCGATCGAACTTCCCGAGACAGCACCGCCAAATCGCCCGAATCCAGCCGCACGCCTTCCAACTGCATTTCACCGCTGTTGACTCGATCGGCTAACATCCGCGCCGCCGCCACAGTATCATAAGTATCGATCAGCAGCGGCGCCCCCGGAAAATAGCGGTGAAAAGCTGCAAACGCCTGATTCTCGCTGCCTTCGAGGGCAGCCACAGCCATTACCAAAGCATGGGCGATCGTACCGACAGGCTTGCGGCCCAACTTCAAAGCAGCCAAAACATTAGAAGTTCCATCGAACCCCGCAGCCAGGGCAGCCCTAGCCGCCCAAACAGCAGCTTGAGGCCCAAAAGCCCTGCGCGTCCCGAATTCCAGCAACTTAGCCTCCGGGCCCGCCACATCCCGCAGCCGCGCTGCCCGCGTTGCAATCAAAGTTTGATAATTTATGGCATTCAATAAATAAGTTTCCACTAACTGAGCCTGCCACAGAGGAGCCTCAATTCGCAGCAGAGGCTCGTTAGCAAACACCGCCGTCCCCTCCGGCACCGCCCAAACATCGCCAGTAAAACGGGCTGTGGCGAGTAAAGTCCAAAATCGCTCCGGGGCGTCGGCAAAAATCCCAGTGGACTGCAAAGCCTCAATTTGCGCCGGCGAAAACCGAAATTTTTCCAAATAATCGATAACTTGAGCCAAACCCATCGCGATCGCGTAGCCAAAACCTTCTGGCAGCCTGCGCGCGAATAATTCAAAACTCGCGGCCCGCCCGTCGATCCGTTCCCCGACGTAACAAGCGGCCATCGTTAGCTGGTAGAGATCGGTCAAAAGGCTGTAATCTGCTGAAGAAACCGTTAGTTCCCGGTCTTCTAAGATTTCTTCAAAACCTGTGAGCTGCTGGCTTTCTGTCGCAGTTTCCATAAGAAAAACCCCGAACAAACTTCTTTTTTTTAATTATAGTGACAAACACCATATCTTTTTGTAAATATTTGATAAAGATTGCAGATATTTGTCGAAAAAATTCGCTTATTATGCCCTTTAATAGCGGATTTAGGTTAATTTTTCGATTAATTTTATGGTAAAAGCAATATAAATACTGACTTTAACAAACTCAGGAATTAAGCACAAATACTCAAGCGTTCCGGGTTTTTTGCGAAAATATTTCCTTGCAGCCTTTGAATAGAGTTAGACAACCCGGTTTCTGAGCGTCGGGAGGGCGATCGCGAGTGCTTGAGTTGAGCAAGGAAAAATCTACCAGCAAAAGGTCGATCGTCCAAAAATTCGTAATTTCTCAAACCTTCAGCTTGCTTCTATGTTGCAGACCAATAAGTAATTCAAATAAATATTGCTAAACTCATCCACAGCCCAAAAATCAGAGTAATATTAAAAGTATCAGAACTCAGACAAGAGAGGCAGATTCTATGAATCTTTCTAAATCTTTGACAAACGCAATGCGTTACGTTTCGGAAGCAGCGGTGCGGATTTTTAGCCCCAGCGATGACAACTATCCAAATAGTGGAGTTCAACCTTTTGAAGGTAAACTTTCCAAAAGTTCTAAATCCAAAGAATGAACAGCCATTCCGGCAGTTTCTAGCGAGTTCGGCACAGGGATTCAGTTTAACAGTCAACAGTTAACAATTAACTGTTGACTGTTAGCTTTTGACTTGTGACTTTGACTGTTAATAGTAATTGTAGGTGTGGTTTCCCTTCGTTCTACCCAAAATACAATTACCAATCACCAATTACATTGAACTTCCCAATTTGACAAAAAGCCTATTCAGTAATTGAGGGCGGGCGGGACACCCCACAAGAATTTAATTTTTTTTGAGATACAATTTAAAGGCCCAACAGCTTAGTAAGCTTTTGAAATAAAGATTTTGGCGTTGCTGATTTATGGTATGAAAGGCTAAATATGCAAGTCATAGAAACCAGTATTCACAAAACTTCGGGATTTTCAATTGATTTTTTTCAGCCCCTGATTAAGCAACGCCTGGTTGGCAAAAACCGCCCCTATAGGAATTACGATCGATTCACACGTACATAATATGAGGTAAATAAAAACCCAGTTTATTTAAGCAACTGGGTTTCCATTGATGTTTTCTGATAGGGTGTTTAAACTCAGCGGAAGCGCGATCGCTTCTAGTTACAAGCAGCTCATTTCCCGAAATAGGACTGCAAGTAGTTAATCAGTTGCGTGGATATGCGGGGTTTCAGATAGTCCGGCACTGGGCCTTCGATTGTGATAGTACGCATACCACCTGCGATCGCTTCGAGTTCCAAGTCGCTCAACTCTCGATAGGTTGAGTTTTCCGGTGTAGATGTTGCTTTTTTTATGATGCTTTCACTCGACATGGAAGTTACTCCTTGTGGATTTTTTACAGCTAGGCTATGGCTGGCCTATGCGTAAATTTAGTTTAAAAAATTCCCTGGCTAAAGTAGCTAGCTCAAAGTTGAGTTTTGAAGGTATAAAAACAACTTAGTTTGAACTAACCTTTAGTTGAGGAGATCACCTGAACTTTTGGCTAGGTATCGAATATCCCACACAAATATATACTGGTAACACTTTCTTGCAATGACTAAAGCCTGCGTCCCACTCATTCCTGAGTTTCTCCAAGCGATCGCCCCAAATCCCCAACGCCCAACAAAAACCCCTCACACCGCCGATTAAATGCTAAAAAAGGTTAAACTCACACGGAGCCTTGACTCATGACCCACTTTGGCCTCCTTTGTCCGGCATCCACCGGTCACCTCAACACCATGATACCTTTAGGCAGCGAACTGCTTCGCCGAGGCCATCGAGTCACCGTATTTAACCTCCTCGATGCTAAAACCACCACCTTAGCCAGTGGCTTAGAATTCCAGCCATTAGCTGAAGATGAATTTCCCGCAGGCTCAATGGCAGAAGGGTTGGGCAAACTGGGGAAACTCAGCGGACTCACAGCTTTTCGATATACTATCAAAACATTCACCCAAATTTCGGCTACTCTTCTCACAGAGGCTCCAACTGCCATTCAAAAAGCTGGTGTAGAAGCTTTGCTTGTAGACCAAGTTTCATTTGAAGGAGGAACAATTGCAGAATTTCTCAACCTTCCTTTCATCACAGTCTGCAGTGCCTTGATGGTAAATCGAGACCCTAACATTCCTCCGTTTGGTACTCCTTGGCAATACAATCCAACTTTAGTAAACCGCCTACGCAATCAAGTCACCTATCAGTTACTAAATCTGGCTGTCAAACCAATTCGAGATGTTATTGCCCAATATCGCGAAGAGTGGAAATTACCTCTGTACTCTAACCAGAATGATGGTTACTCTAAACTGGCTCAAATCAGCCAACAACCCGCTGAATTTGAGTTTCCCAGACAAAATTTACCCCCGCATTTCCATTTCACCGGCCCTTATCACAACCCAGAGACACGCAAACCAGTACCTTTTCCTTTTGAACAATTAACTGGCAAACCGTTGATTTATGCTTCGATGGGAACTGTGCAAAATCGCTTGCTGGATGTTTTTCAAACTATCGCGTCTGCGTGTGAAGGATTAGACGCTCAATTGGTGATTTCTCTGGGAGGTGGCGCGAGTCCAGAATCCTTGCCCCCGTTGCCAGGAAATCCGATCGTTGTTGGCTATGCACCGCAATTAGAACTGTTGCAAAAAGCGGCTATCACGATTACTCATGCCGGGATGAATACAACTTTGGAATCGTTGACCAATGGAGTCCCCATGGTAGCAATTCCAGTCGCGAATGACCAGCCGGGAGTGGCAGCGCGGATTTCTTGGACAGGTGTTGGCGAAGTGGTTCCTTTGAAGGAATTGAGTGTTTCTAAAATGCGATCGGCAATTGTGAAAGTCCTAACCCAAGAATCGTATAAACAAAGGGCGATCGAGATGCAAGGGGCGATCGCGCGATCGGGAGGAGTCAAGCGCGCCGCTGACATTATCGAACAAGCTGTATTGACTGGGAAACCTGTTTTGGCTGGGAAATAATACTTTTTGGCGCTGATTTTAAGCTCCTAGAATAGCAAACATAAGCTGTAGCCAAAAAGTGCGATCGCCCCAACTCTCCAACGCCCAACAAAAACCCCTCACACCGCCGATTAAATGCTAAAAAGGTTAAATTCACACGGAGCCTTTACTGATGACACACTTCGGCATTATCTGTCCAGTTGACACCGGGCATTTCAACCCCATGACAACATTAGGCTGCGAACTGCTTCGCCGAGGCCATCGAGTCACCGTATTTAACTTCCTCGATGCTAAAGCAAAAACTCAAGCCACCGGATTAGAATTCCAGCCATTCGCTGAACAAGAGTTTCCCGTCGGCTGGTTTGCAGAAATCCTTAGCCAACGCGGAAAACTTAGTGGACTTGCGGCATTACGACATACTTTTAAGGCAGTTGCGAAGACTTCGGATGCTATTCTCAGAGAGGCTCCGATGGTCATTAAAAAATCTGGTGTAGAAGCTTTGCTAGTAGACCAAGTTTCACTGGAAGGAGGAACAATTGCAGAATTTATAAACATTCCTTTTATCACAGTTTGCAGTGCGTTACTATTAAATCAAGACCCCGACATTCCACCCATTTGTACCCTTTGGCAGTACGATCCGACTTGGAAAGGACGCTTACGGAATCAAGTCAGCTATCAGTTACTCAGTTTGCTTGCGAGACCGATTCGAGAAGGGATTTCTGAGTATCGCAGAAAGTGGAACTTACCTTTGCAATCCCACCCAAACGATTATTACTCGAAACTAGCTCAAATCACTCAGCAGTCGGCTGAATTAGAGTTTCCCAGACAAAATTTACCCCCTTATTTCCATTTCACCGGCCCTTATCACAACCCAGAGACACGCAAAACAGTACCTTTCCCCTTTGAACAATTAACTGGCAAACCATTGATTTATGCCTCCATGGGAACGATTCAAAATCGCTTGTTGGAGGTTTTTCAAATTATCGCCTCTGCTTGTGAAGAATTAGACGCTCAATTGGTAATTTCTCTGGGAGGTGGCGCGAGTCCAGAATCCTTCCCGCAATTGCCGGGAAATCCGATAGTTGTTGGCTATGCACCGCAATTAGAACTGTTGCAAAAAGCGGCTATCACGATTACTCATGCCGGGATGAATACAACTTTGGAATCGTTGACCAATGGAGTCCCCATGGTAGCAATTCCAGTCGCGAATGACCAGCCGGGAGTGGCAGCGCGGATTTCTTGGACAGGTGTTGGCGAAGTGGTTCCTTTGAAGGAATTGAGTGTTTCTAAAATGCGATCGGCAATTGTGAAAGTCCTAACCCAAGAATCGTATAAACAAAGGGCGATCGAGATGCAAGGGGCGATCGCGCGATCGGGAGGAGTCAAGCGCGCCGCTGCCATTATCGAACAAGCTGTATTGACTCGGAAGCCTGTCTTGGCTTCTCAAATCTAAAATCTCAGATGTGGAGTCAAATCTAAAATCTAAAATCTAAAATCTAAAATCTAAAATCTAAAAGCGACTGATGGCTCACGCACCTCTGGTGTGAGGAGCAAATTTATGCTATGTTCTACGCCACAGTTGACAGCGGTATGAATATGCTGACTCTTCCGGGCGTTGAAATCACAGAGCTCATCTACGAAAGCGCAAACTCCCTGGTTTACCGAGCATTCCGACAACCCGACAGTCTTCCCGTCATCCTCAAAGTCCTTAAAGAAAATTATCCGACACCCCAAGAACTCGCCCGCTATCGCACAGAGTATAAAATTACACAATCTCTGAATCTGAGTGGCTGTATAAAAGCCTATGATTTGCAGCCCTATCAAAACACGCTGGTGATGTTTGTCGAGGATTTTGGCGGCGAATCCTTGAAAATTTGGATGCAGCAGCAAAAATTTAGTATTGCAGAATTCTTGCGAATTGCGATCGCCACCACAGAAAGTTTACAACAAATTCACAGCGCCCACATCATTCACAAAGACATTAACCCTTCAAATATTGTCTTCAATCCAGCTAGCGGCGAACTCAAAATCATCGACTTTGGCATTTCCACGCAGTTGACGCGGGAGAATTACACCATAAAAAATCCCAACTTTTTAGAGGGAACTCTTGCTTATATGTCGCCGGAACAAACCGGCAGAATGAATAGAAGTTTAGATTACCGCACAGATTTTTATTCCCTGGGCGCTACCTTTTACGAACTGCTGACATACCAACTGCCTTTTGACACCCATGATGTGCTGGAATTGGTACACAGTCATCTCGCTAAACAGCCCTTATCTCCATCTCAGGTGAATCCCGAAATTCCGCAAATTGTTTCCGATATTGTGATGAAGTTGATGGGGAAAAATGCTGAGGAGCGGTATCAAAGTGCGATCGGAATAAAAGCCGATTTAGAAGAATGTTTAAATCAACTTCACACCACTAAAAATATATCTGTTTTTGCGATCGGTTGTCAAGATATTTCTAACCGTTTTCAAATTCCACAAAAACTTTACGGCAGAAAGCGAGAAATTGATAGTTTACTAACAGCTTTTGCACGAGTCAGCGGACAAGGGCAAGATGCCACAGCCACAAGTTCAATGATGCTGATTTCGGGATATTCCGGTATCGGCAAATCAGCTTTGGTGCAAGAATTATACAAACCAATTACTCAACAGCGCGGTTATTTTATCTCCGGTAAATTCGACCAATATCAGCGCAACATTCCCTACAGCGCAATTGTCAGCGCTTTTCAGGATTTAGCAAAACAATTGTTGACAGAAAGCGAAGCGCAACTTAAAGAATGGCGGGAAAAACTATTAGACGCATTGGGAATCAACGGTCAAGTCATTATTGACGTAATTCCTGAAATTGAATTAATTATCGGCAAGCAACCTGCGCCGCCAGAATTAGGTGCGACTGAAGCGGAAAATCGCTTTAATTTTGTGTTTCAAAACTTCATTAAAGTCTTTACCAAACCGGAACATCCTCTGACAATATTTATCGATGATTTGCAGTGGGCTGACGGGGCATCTCTGAAACTGATGCAACTGCTGATGAGCGCTTCTTCAACGGGACTGTTTTTAATTGGGGCGTATCGAGATAACGAAGTTTCCGCAGGTCATCCGTTAATGTTAACAATTGCAGAGATTGTCGAAACTGGCGCAAAGGTCGATCGCATTTTCCTGTCACCTTTGGATTTGGCCTCTGTTACTCAACTGATTTCCGATGCCCTGAATTGCATGGAATCAAGAGTCAAATCCCTTGCGGAGTTAGTCTTTTTCAAAACGGGTGGGAATCCTTTCTTTATGAAGGAATTTCTCAAATCGCTGTATACAGAAAGCCTGTTACAATTTGATTCCCTCGTGTTCAGTTGGGAATGGGATTTAGACCAAATTCAAGCGAGGGGATTCACTGATAATGTTGTCGAGTTGATGGCGGGCAAAATTCAACAAATGTCAGATAAGACGCAGGAAACGTTAAAGATAGCAGCCTGCATTGGCAATCAATTCGACCTGAAAACCCTCGCCTCACTTTGCGAAAAATCCCTGGGAGAAACGGCGGATTATTTGTACGCAGCCGTAGCAGAAAATTTGGTCGTGTTACTGGGGAATATGGGAGATGTGGAATTAGAAATTGCAGGAAAATTACCCAGTAGCCAATCCGTAGAATACAAATTTGTTCATGACAGAATTCAGCAAGCCGCTTATTCCCTGATTGATGAACAGGATAAGCCGAGCGTCCACAAACAAATAGGACAACTGCTGCTGCAAAATACTCCGCTACACAAGCGAGACGAAAAAATATTTGATATTGTTAATCAATTAAATTTCGGCTTAGAGTTGATTGTTAATCAGCAAGAAAAAGATACACTGGCGGAATTAAACCTGATAGCAGGTCAAAAGGCTAAAGCTTCAACTGCTTATCAGCCAGCTTTTAACTATCTGCAAACAGGGATAAACTTGTTGGCAGAAAACACTTGGCTGATGCAATATAACCTAAGTTTGCAACTCCATCAAGAAGCCACAGAGGCAGCTTATTTTTTTGGGGATTTCGAGCGGATGGAAAGTTTAGCTGCCCTCGTGCTGCAAAATACTAAAATCGCGGTCGATGGAGCCAAAGTTTACGCTCTTAAAATTCAAGCAGCGCTGTCTCAAAGCAACTTTCAAGAAGGCATAAAAATCGGTTTGTATTTTCTACACTTATTGGGTATACATTTACCAGACAACCCAGACATGAGGGATGTTGAAAAAGGATGTGAAGAAACAAAATCTCTTTTGGCTGGCCGGAAAATAGAGGAATTGCTTGACTTGCCCGATATGACACAACCTGAACCTCTGGCAGCTTTATTGATTTTATCAAGACTAATGGGGACTACCTATATAGCTAATCCCAACTTAATGATATTAATGGTTTTAACTAATGTCAATTTATCGGTCGAATATGGAAATTCTATTTTGTCGGCTTTTGCTTATGCGACATACGGCGTTGTCTTGTGTGGGATTGTTGTAGATATTGAGTTGGGTTATCAGTTTTCCCAATTGGCATTAAAGTTAGTAGAACGCTTTAATGCCCAGGAAGTCAAGGCTAAAGTTTTAGATGCTATCGCCCATCACATTCTCCCTTGGAAAAAACATTTAAAAGAAACTAGAGCGATGTTATTAGAAGCTTATCAGAGGGCGGTTGAAACGGGAGATGTAGAATTTATTGGCCATGTTTTATTCGAGCGACCTTTTAATTCTTATGCAATGGGCTTTGAACTTGGAAAACTCGAGCAGGAAATCGTAAGTAACAGGGAAATTATTAGCCAATTTAGACTAACAAGTTGCTTAAATTATCTTTCTATGGTTTTAGAGGTGGTTCGCAATTTACAAGCTAAGTCAAACAATACCATTCAGTTGATAGGAGATGCTTATAATGAAGAGGAATCGCGGGATGTATATCTCTTAAATAATGACAAACACGGGTTATTCTTGCTTTATTTCAACAAACTGATTTTAGGTTTTTTATTTGAAAATAATTATGTCTCGCTCGATAATGCAGAGCTGGCACAACAGTATATAAGCGGCGAAACAGGAATAGTTGCTGTTCCGATATTTCACTTTTATGATTCTTTAGTTTATTTAAAATTAGCGAGCGATCGAACACCGATTGAGGATAAAAATAATTGGCTCGATCGAGTGACTCTCAACCAAGAAAAAATGCGTAACTGGGCGCATCACGCCCCAATGAATTATTGGCATAAATTTTATTTAGTTGAAGCTGAAAAAGCGCGAGTTTTAGGTAAATTTCTGGAAGCAATAGATTACTACGATCGCGCAATTTCCCTCGCCAAAGAAAACGAGTACATCCACGAAGCCGCCCTCGCTTACGAACTCGCTGCCAAGTTCTATTTATCCAGGGGTAAAGAACTAACAGCTAAAGCTTATATGCAGGAAGCTCGTTACGCCTATCAACTCTGGGGTGCGGCGGCTAAAGTTAAAGATTTAGAAACGCGATATCCCCAGTTATTTGTGATAAATCAGCATAAAAATCAAGAAATCTCAACCACTACATCAACTACGGGCAGCCGTTCTACTTCTTCCTTAGATATCGCTACAGTCATGAAAGCTTCCGAGGTCATTTCTGGCGAAATTGTACAGGATAAATTACTGTTCAGATTGATGAAAATTTTGATTGAAAATGTCGGAGCTCAAAAAGGCTATTTACTTTTAGAAACTCAAGGCCAATTGCTGATTGAAGCTGAAGGTGAAGTGAACGACGAACGGATAACGGTCTTGCAATCTGAACCAGTTGAAAATTGCCCGGAACTTTCCGAAACAATTATCAATTATGTCGCCAGAACCAAAGAAAATGTGGTATTAAATGATGCCACTCGTGAAGGCAACTTTACGAATGATCCTTACATCAAATCACGTCAGCCTAAGTCTATTTTGTGTGCCGCTTTGATGAATCAAGGTCAACTGAGTGCTATTGTTTATCTCGAAAATAACCTCACTACACAAGCTTTTACGCCCGATCGCCTGGAAGTCTTACAATTGTTATCGGGACAAGCCGCGATCGCACTTACCAATGCTAAACTCTACGCGGAAGTCAAAGAACGCGAAAACCGACTGACTCAATTTATCGACGCTATGCCGATCGGGGTAGCCGTGCATGACACCACCGGACAAATTACCTACGCAAATCAGACAGCACATCAACTAAGTGCTATTCCTACAATACCCGAAGCAAATACTGAGAAATTAGCAGAAGCTTGTCAACTTTATCTGGCGGGAACTAACGAATTATATCCCACCGCACAAATGCCAATCGTGCGTTCTTTGGGGGGTGAAACTGTCAAAGTAGATGATATCGAGTTCCACCGACCTGATAAGATTGTTTCTTTAGAGGTTTCCAGCACTCCAATTGTGGATGAAACTGGTAAAATTAATTATGCGATCGCCACATTTCAAGATATCACCGATCGCAAACAAGCAGAAAAAGTTTTAGCTGATTACAACCGCACTTTAGAACAGCAAGTGAGCGATCGCACTCTCGAACTTCAGCGAGAAATCATCGAGCGACAACGAGCAGAAGACGCCGCACAAGAAGCCAACCGAGCAAAAAGCACATTCCTCGCAAATATGAGCCACGAATTGCGGACTCCCCTCAATGCAATTCTGGGTTTTTCCCAATTAATGAATCGTTCTTCTAACCTATTGCAGGAACAGCAAGAACACCTGAGTATTATCACCCGCAGCGGAGAACATTTGCTCGAACTGATTAACCAAGTATTAGATTTGTCCAAAATAGAAGCAGGACGCACGACGCTCAACGAGACCAATTTTGACCTTCACCGCCTACTGGACGACATCGAAAATATGTTCCAACTTCCGGCCGAAAAGAAGGGATTGCAGTTATTAGTCGAGCGGATGTCAGACGTTCCCCAATATGTGCGAACTGATGAAATAAAATTGCGCCAAATCTTGATTAACCTGCTTTCTAACGCGATTAAATTTACCTCCGAAGGCGGCATTTATGTGAAAATTAAAAATCATGATGTGGCTCAGCAAATCAGCTTTGAGGTTGAAGACACGGGAGCGGGAATAGATGTTAGTGAATTAGACAAGCTTTTTGAAGCTTTTGTGCAAACCAAAACGGGGGAAGAATCGCAACAAGGAACAGGATTAGGTTTAACGATCGCACGTTCTTTTGTGCAGTTAATGGGAGGTGAAATGACAGTCAGTTCTCGTGCGGGAGGCGGTACTATCTTCAAATTTGACATTAAAGTTAATGCAGTTGAAAGTGCCGATCGCCAACGGGAACAGCCAACCAGACGAGTTATTGCGATCGCACCCAATCAACCCCGCTATCGAATTCTCGTTGCAGACGACGCTCTTGACAACCGCCAACTGCTAGTTAAACTGCTTTCCGCGATCGGTTTTGAAGTCTACGAAGCCCAAAATGGGAGAGAAGCAATAGAAAAGTGGGAGCAATATTCACCGCACTTAATCTTTATGGATATGCGGATGCCGGTGATGGATGGGTATGAAGCAACCAAACAAATTAAAGAGGGCAACCACAGGGGGATTGCCCCTACGGAAAACGAGGATTTTGTAGGGGTAGTACCCCCGTGCCTACGCCAGACAGCAATTGTTGCTATAACAGCAAGTAGTTTTGAGGAAGAGAAAGCTATGGTTCTTTCTATCGGCTGCGATGATTTTATTCCCAAACCATTTAGAGAAGCAAACATATTTGATGTTCTGCACAAATATATCGGGGTACAATTCATTTTTGAAGAACTAAATGCTGCCCCCAGTTTCACAGAAAATGAAATAAATGTATTGACAAAAACAGCTTTTTCTGAATTGCCTCCTGAGTTAGTAGCCAATCTCCAGCAAGCCATTAGCAATCTCGATTTGGAACAGATGCAAACAGTCATCAATCAAATTCGCGAAATCAATCAGCCCTTAGCTAGGGCGAGCGCAGCTTGCATTAAAAATTTTCAGTACGAACAGTTGCTAAATTTAATACACACATTAAGGGATGAGACATGAACAAAAAACTCAGTTTTACCCGCGAAGAAAGTATTTTAGTGATTGATGATTGTCCGGAGAATTTAAAACTTTTAAGCGGCATACTATCGGCCGCTGGGTATAAAGTTCACCTAGCTCCTAGTGGGAAATTAGCTCTAAACTTTATGGATTCCAACTTACCAGACTTAATTTTACTGGATATTATGATGCCTCACATGGATGGCTATGAAGTCTGCGAGCAGCTCAAAGCTACTCCAAAAACTCAAAATATCCCAATAATATTTATCAGCGCTTTGCAAGAAATTTTTGATAAAGTAAAAGCATTTTCTGTGGGCGGGATAGACTACATTACAAAACCTTTTCAACAACAAGAAGTTTTAGTGCGCGTCGAAAATCAATTGCGTCTGAGAAGGATGTCTAAACAACTCATAGACCAAAATATTCTCGAAGAGCGCAACCGCATGGCGCGGGAAATTCACGACACTTTAGCGCAAACTTTTGCAGGTATTATCATACATTTGGGAGCTGCTGAACGGGTAATAGTAGCAAATCCAGAACAAGCCCAAGGACACATGAAAACAGTCTGCGAATTAGCTCGCTCTGGACTAGCTGAAGCACGGCGCTCCGTAGAATCTTTGCGCCCGCAACTGTTAGAAGATGGCGACTTGTATAGCGCTCTCAACCAAATAGCTCAACAAATGTCATCAGATACTGATACTCGCACTATTGTTGAAGTGGTTGGCACGGCATATTCCCTACCATTAGAGGTAGAAAATAATCTGTTGCGGATCGGGCAGGAAGCATTAACAAATGCTTTCAAATATGCCAAAGCTACGGCGATAAAAATTGAGTTAGTATACGAGACATCCAAGTTTATTTTGCGGGTGCAAGACAACGGAGAGGGATTTGATACGGAAAGTTTCGGTTTTAGGAATGGCTTTGGTTTATTGGGAATGAGAGAACGCGCCGATCGCATTAACGCGCAGCTAACTGTAAACAGCAGCCCCGGAAACGGAACAGAAGTTATAGTTTCAGTTAATCCCCAGTAAAGTAAGGTGCACATTTCGCACCATATAGCAATCCTAAATAAGTCGTAAATTTTTTACCCCACCCCAACCCTCCCCGAACTCGCGGGGAGGGAGTAAGAAATTCACAAATGATTTAGGATGACTATAGATAGTAAGTTTGTCGTGAGATTTTAAGTTTTTGTTTGAAAAAATTAACAGGGTAAACATGATTAACCAATCAAATATTATTCGCGTTTTAATTGCCGACGATCATTATATTGTGCGGCAAGGTTTAGTGGCGCTGCTTGAGCAGGAATCAGATGTTAAAGTTGTGGCGCAAGCAAGCAACGGGCAGGAAGCTGTGACAATCTTCCCTCAACATCAGCCCGATGTAACGCTGATGGATTTGCGGATGCCGGTGATGGATGGAGTCGCCGCCATTGCTGCGATTTGTGCGGAGTTTCCCAGCGCCCGGATTGTGGTGCTGACGACTTATGACGGCGATGAAAACATCTATCGCGGATTGCAAGCAGGCGCTAAGGGCTATCTGCTGAAGGATGCGGAACCAGAGGAGCTTTTAGCAGCAATTCGGGCTGTTTTTGA
Organism: Microcoleus sp. Pol8_D6; assembly: GCF_036700965.1. Classification (NCBI taxonomy): domain Bacteria; kingdom Bacillati; phylum Cyanobacteriota; class Cyanophyceae; order Oscillatoriales; family Microcoleaceae; genus Microcoleus; species Microcoleus sp. Pol8_D6. Next base: position 55,824 of record NZ_JAUBPW010000042.1, read on the forward strand.
GGGTAAAAAGTACATTCCGCTAGCCGTGGGTGTTAAGTTAGCCGATCGCCTGAGTGGCCCTGAATTGAGCGATCGCGAATTAGAAGTCATCCGCCTCATAGTCGCGGGTAAAAGCAACAACGAGATTAGTGAAATGCTGCACATCAGCGAAAGCACCGTCAAGTTTCACATCAACAATATTTTGAGCAAGATGGGAGTTAGCGATCGCACGCAGGCCGCGATTTCCGCATTAAAACGGGGGATTGTCAGCCTGTAGTTTAATGAGCGGTATTTTTTTTACTGAGAAATATGACTATTATGACGGCAAATAATGATAAATAAGACCTTAAGTTTTATGTAAAAACTTTTTAGTAAGGCTAAGCTGGAACTCCTAGGACAAATTAGCCCTCATCAAAAAAATGCTTTATTCATTTTTGTCCGAGTCTCAAGTCAAAGTCCGCGTTTTAAAACAGTTTGCAGCGGCTGTTTCGGCGTCTTTAGCCCTCAGTGCAATAACCAGTTTGAAACCCTCACCAGTATTAGCCGCTAGCAATATCCCCCCCGCAAATCAAACCTCGGCTCAGCTAGCCGCAAAACCTGATTCTAGTTCCCAGCTAGGGCAGTTACACAGCACTGTTCCCGTGCAGACAATGCAGCTCGCTCCGGGCGGATTTATCCCGATCGCGATCGGCGGTATGATAATTATTCTGGTGCTGCCATTATTTTTTGGCGGATTGGTAGTAATTGGCGATCGCGAAGTCGGAATTGTCAGTAAAAAGTTTACCTTCGGCGGCAAGTCTTTACCGCCCGGAGATTTAATTGCCTTAAACGGAGAAGCTGGATATCAAGCTGATACTTTGCCCCCCGGTTGGCATTGGGGTTATTGGCCTTTGCAGTACAACGTTCGCAAAGAGTCTCTAACTGTAGTTCCCCAAGGTGAAATTGCTTTAATTATCGCCGCCGCCGGCGAGTCGATTCCGCCACAGCGCATACTCGGTCAAATCACAGAATGCGACAATTTTCAAGATGCTCGCAAATTTCTTAAAAGCGGTGGAGAAAAAGGTCGCCAACTCGGCATTCTTACGGGCGGCAGCTATCGGATAAATACGGCATTATTTACGGTAATTACAGCAGCTAATGCTCCCAAACACGGGATGACAGCGGAACAGTTGAAACTGTACAAAATTGCTCCAGATAAAGTGGGAGTTGTGACAACTTATGACGGCGTTCCTATCCAAGATGGCGAAATTGCAGGGCCGATTATTCCGAATCACGACAACTTCCAAAACGCGCAGAAATTTATCAGTGGCGGCGGGCGGCGCGGTTTGCAGGAACAGGTTTTGCTTTCCGGTTCTTGGAATTTAAATCCTTGGTTTGTCGGGGTGGAACAAGTGCCGATGACGGAAATCCCGATCGGCTATGTCGGCGCCGTGATTTCCTATGTCGGCAAAACCTCAGAAGATGTGAGCGGCGCTGCTTTCACTCACGGAAATTTAGTAAATGTTGGCAATAAAGGGGTTTGGGTAACTCCCCTTTATCCGGGGAAACATCCGCTGAATACTCGCATTTTGAAAGTAGAGTTAGTGCCGACTACTAATATAGTATTGAATTGGTCTGGGAAAACAGAAAGGCACAGTTACGATTCTAAACTTTCGTCTTTAACTGTGCGTTCTCAAGACGGTTTTGCCTTTGATTTAGAAGTAGCTCAGATTATTCATGTCGGCGCTTTGGATGCTCCGAAAGTTATCTCCCGCGTCGGTTCGATGCAGAATTTAGTTGACCACGTTTTGCAGCCGACAATCGGGAATTATTTCCGCAATTCGGCTCAAGCTTATTCTGTATTAGATTTTCTTTCCGCAAGAAGCGGCAGACAAGCGGAAGCCGCCGAGTATATCAAAGCAGCTTTGCGTACCTACGACGTGCAGGCAATTGATACTTTGATCGGAGATATTTTGCCGCCTGCAGAGCTGATGCAAACTCAAACAGATCGCAAAATTGCTGAGGAACAGTGCAAGACTTATGAGGTGCAGCAATTAGCACAAACTCAGCGGCAACAATTGGTGCGGGAAACGGCGCTGGCTGAGATTCAACAAGAGATGGTCAAATCCGAGCAAGGCGTGAAGATTTCTGAGTTGAAAGCGAATTCTCAGGTGAAACAAGCTCAAGGTGAAGCTGAGTCGATTCGGGTGAAGGGAAATGCTCAAGCTGAAGCTTATCGCGCGGGTGTTGTGGCTTTGGGAGGTTCCGGTTATACGGCTTTGCAGTTAATGCAAATTATAGGCGATCGCAACGTGCGAGTTGTGCCGGATGTTGCGGTAACAGGCAACGGTAGCGGTGGCGGTTTGGTTGATGGTTTGCTGGGAATGATGATGTGGAATCAAACGAGCAAAAATGGAGAAAATGGCGGGGAGTTGCCGGTAGTTAACCTACAGAAATCGGAACCTGCGGCTAAGTTATCAGTAGCCCAGGTGAATTCTGTTAAGCCGCCGGCATCTCGCGCTAATTCCCCTGTTGCGAATTCTGAGGCTGAGATTGATTCGCGGTTTGATGAATTGCCGTTTGACCCTGGCTCTTTTAGTTAGCCTGTGCAGTTTGTAGCGAGAACTTCAGTCCTCTGTTATTGAAAGGGGGTATAACCAGTTTGTAGTTGGGCGCAATACCTAGCCAAAAGTTCAGGTAATCTCCTCAACCCAAGGTCAGCTAATTATGACCTTTTTTTATAGCTAAAAACTCAACTTTTAACCAGCTCTCTTTGCGAATGAGTGTTATAAGCTTAAAACTTAATTGACATTGCAATTTCAAAAGGCTAGCCTAGCTTCAATTGGAGTTCAGCTAAGCTGTTGTGCATTTAAAACGCATATTGTATTATACAATATAACCATATTTATGAAAAGTCAATGCCGAGTAAA